>NZ_JBDOQU010000010.1:0-152679 GCF_039839375.1 Inquilinus sp. CAU 1745 | reverse complement strand
AACCGGAAAACTTCAGAAGATTACTGTAAACCTAGATGCGATACGTAACGGACACCCTCAACCAGCATCACAGAACAATCCCGTAACACCCAAAGGCTCCGCCGCCCTCGCATCCCTTCTCTCTCTATCAACTTGTCAATGATCCGTCGGGCTCTTCACCCTGCCGGTAAACGATTGTTTTAGAACCGCTTTCCGTTCCAGCGACTGTCCGGTCTGGCCGTCCCCGCCGCGTTGGAGGCCGGGTTATAGGCCCCCTCGGTCGCGACTGTCAAACCCTTTCGTGAAACTTTTTTGGCGATCCCCGATTTCGCCCCCTGAACCCGCTTAACCCTTTGTTCCGCCGACTTTTCGATATTCACGAGAGGGGCCTCGGCACCGGCCTGTCCCGTTCTCTTTCGCTAAAACCGCCATCCGTTCACCCCTCCTTCATAAGAAGGTGGGCATAAAGGCGGAGGCGGATATGGTTAATCACCCGTCCGGCCCTTGTCGCGGCTCTTCGCGGTTGACATGAAGAGTCACCTTCCATCATCTTCCGTCGACACCTTTTTTCACCTTTTGCCCCGCCATTCCGGAAGTCGCCCGCCCGGGCTCTTCAGTCAGACCGGAGACCCATCCTGTGCATCTAAAGCTGGCCGCCTACCCCGTCCTGGTCCTCACCATGGCCGGCGTCGTAGGCCTCGCGGTCGAGACCGACCTGTTCTCACCCACCCCGAGCATCGCCAGCGACACCGGCGCCGACCCTTTGACGACGGCGCGGTCGGCGGCCGACGCCGGGACCATGACGGCCCCCGCGCGGAACGACATCCAGCTTTCCATCCTGCCGATCGAGCCCGGCGCCTTCGGCCCCCGGCCGATCGTCGCCCCGCCGGTGACGGCAATGGCCCCTAGCGGACCGGAGGAGCATGTACTGACCGTCGCATCCGGCGACACGCTGATGGGCATGCTGACGGATGTGGATCTCTCCGCGGTCGACGCCGCCACTGCCATCGAGGCGCTGGAGGAGGTCTATGACCCCCGCGATCTCCAGATCGACCAGGAGATCAACGTCACGATCGACCATACGCCGGACGGACCGGTGCTGGCGTCCCTGGAGCTGATGCCGGATGTCGAGCGCCGGCTGCGGATCGAGCGGACGGATGAAGGCTTCTCCGTTGCGGAGATCGCTAACGAGCTGGAGACCCGCTGGTCCGCGGCCACCGGCGTCATCGATTCCAGCCTCTATGGCGCGACGAACGGCGCCGGGGTCCCGGATCAGGTGCTGATCGACCTGATCCGCATCCTTTCCTACAAGGTCGACTTCCAGCGCGACATCCAGCCGGGCGACGCGTTCGAGATCCTTTATGAGCAGGATTACGACGAGAACGGCAATCTCGCCCGCAACGGCAACGTGCTGTACGCTACCCTGCTGATGTCCGGCCACGAGATGCCGGTCTACAGGTTCGAGACGGAGGACGGCGTCGTCGACTATTACAGCCGCGACGGCGAAAGCGTCCGCCGGCTGCTGATGCGCACGCCCATCGACGGCGCGCGGATCAGCTCCAACTTCGGCATGCGCCACCATCCGGTCCTCGGCTACAGCCGGATGCACAAGGGCACGGACTTCGCCGCCCCGCGCGGGACGCCGATCTATGCGGCCGGCGACGGTGTCATCGACTTCATCGGCACCAACAGCGGCTACGGCAATTATATCCGCATCCGCCATACCGGCAGCATCAAGACCGCCTACGCCCATATGCGCGGTTTCGCCGACGGCCTGTCGGACGGCGAGCGCGTGACCCAGGGGCAGACGATCGGCTATGTCGGGACAAGCGGCCTGTCCACCGGCCCGCACCTCCATTACGAGGTGCTGCAGAACGGATCGCAGATCAACCCGATGGATCTCGACCTGCCGACCGGCCGGACGCTGGAAGGAACCGAGTTGGCCCGCTTCCAGGACCATATGGAAGAGATCGACGCGCGCTTCATCGAGCTGATGTCCGCCGGCCAGGTCGCCGCCCGTCCCTGAACGGCGGCCTTCCCGTCAGCCCCCTTCCGTCAGGAACAGCCGCACGCCGGTCGCGGCGGCAGGGTCGACGGCGATCAGCTGGCCGGCGCGTTCGTGGGAGATTTCCGCTTCCGCCAGCAGGGCGGCGGCGCGGTCCAGATCCCGGCAGGTGATCCTCGTCTCTATGATCTCGCCGGCAGGGGCGGCGCCAAAGCGGAGGAGGATGCGGTGCGGGCCGGCGGCGATCGTCCAGCCTTCGCCATCCTCCCCCACCGCCCCTTCGCCCAGCAGCGCGAGATAGCGTCCGGCCACCGTCGCGGGATCGGTCACGGCGAGGGTCAGGGAGGCGATCCCTTCCGCGCCGTTCGGGTGGTCCAGCCATTCCGCGCGGCGGATTAGTTCCGGCGTCCGGTGCCGGCAGACGAAGCCGTTGACGCCCAGCGCCCCCGCCTCGCGCGGATGGATGAGGTCGAATTCCGGCCGCACGTCGCCTTCCGGCAGTTCCAGCATCCGGCCCAGCCGCTTCGGCAGATCGCCGGCGATGCCGGCCCGATCGAACGCCCGGAAGGTCCGATCGGCATCGTCCGTCCCGAAGGCGAGGCCGAGCGTGCCTTCGCCCTCCCGCTCCAGGAACCGGTCCAGCCCCTGGACGTGCTGCGCCGGGTCGACGATGCCGAGCAGCTCGATATAGTCGATCCCGAACATCACGCAGTAGTTCGCCGTGCCCCAGCCGACATGCCGGCCGCGCGGCGTGACGGTGAAGCCGAGCCGTTCCCAGGCCGACCGCGCCCGCTCCAGGTCGGCCACGCCGACCAGCAGGTGATCGACGCCGTCGAAGGCTGGTGGGGCGGTCAATAGCTGGACCCCGGCGTCTTGAGGAAGGCGGCTTCCTCCGCATTCGTCGCGCGCCCCAGCGCCTCGTTCCGGTGCGGGAAGCGGCCGAAGCGCTGGATGATGGCCAGATGGCCCAGCGCGTACTCCATGAATCCCTGATCCTCGACCCGCGCCCGGAAAAGCCCGACACAAATCAACTGGTCCCAGAGATCCTCGCTATGCTCGAACGGCAGATAGAGGAAGACGCGGTGCCGGTCGGTGAGGTCCGGCGACAGGTCCAGCTTCGAATCGATGGCGTTCCGGGCGACGGCGCGCGCCATCGGGTCGGTCGCGAAGGCGCGGGGCGTGCCGCGATGGAGATTGCGCGGGAACTGGTCGAGCAGCAGGCAGAGCGCGACCGAACCCCTGGCGGTCCGGCCCCAATCGGCGAACGCGCCGGCGGCGGCGCGTTCCGTCAGCGCGCCGAAGCGGTCGCGGATCGCCGCATCGAAGGAATCGTCCCTGGCGAACAGCTTCTCCGGCGGCGTCTCCTCGAACCAGAAATCCAGCAGCGTCTCGATATCTTTCATCCGGTCCTCTCGATCCTCGGGAAAATCATGTCGAAGGCGGTGAGCGCGGGGTCATCGTCCAGAAGACTCCCCGCCCCGCCGAGATGGCGGTGCACGAACCGTCCGGCCAGAAGCGCCAGCCGCTCGTCGTTCCTCGCCGCCTCCACCAGCAGCGCGGCCGCGAGCAGGTCGCTCATGCGGTCGAGCAGCCGTCGCCCAACCCTTGGCCCCTCCTCCGGGCGGGCTCGCAGTCGGGCGATGGCGGCCGTGACCTCCGACAGCCCCTCGCGGATCGTCGCGACTGCGTCCGTCAGCCGATCGGGCGCGCTCTCCAGCGCCGCCGTCACCCGCTCGACAAAGGCATAATCCCCCGGCAGCCGCCCCGTCGTCGCGCGCAGAAGCTCCAGCGCCTGGATGTTGGCCGGCCCTTCCCAGACCGCGGTCACAAGAGCGTCGCGATAGAGTCGCGCCGTCGGCCATTCCTCCGTATAGCCGTTGCCGCCCACCAGTTCGACCGCACGCACCGAGGACCGGACCGCCTGTTCCGCCGTCCGGTATTTCGCCAGCGCTGTCACCGTCCGCAGCCAGGGAATGGCGTCCTCGCGCCGCTCCGCCTCGTCGAAGGCGAGGCCGCTTTCGACCGCCAGCGCGGTCGACGCCTCATGCTCCATGGCGATGTCCAGCAGCGCTTCGCGGACCATGGGATAATTCGCGATCGGCCGGCCGAACGCCCGCCGGTGGATCGCCCAGCATGCCGCTTCCAGAAGCGCGCGCGCCTGGAGGCCGGCGGCCCCGAAGGCGTTGTGGACGCGGCTGTATTCCAGCGCCGCCATCATGGCCCGCAGGCCGTCGGGCGGTCCCGCCACCTCCACGCCGAACGCGCCCTCAAGTTCGATCTCCCCGGTCGGCAGGCCGCGCGTGCCCAGTTTCTCCTTCAGCCGGCGGATATTGTAGGCGTTGGGCTCGCCGCCCGGCAGATGGCCGGGGACGAGATAGCAGCCGAGCCCCTTGCCGCCCCTCGGCGCGCCGTCCGGTCGAGCCGTCGCCAGGGCCAGTCCCGATCCGGCGTTGCTGGTGAACCATTTGAGCCCGTGGAGCCGCCAGCCGCCGTCCGTACCCACGGCGCGCGTCGTCGTCGCCCCGATATCCGACCCGCCATGCCGCTCCGTCGCCCAGGTACCGCCGGACAGGGCCTTCCCGTCCATCCGGACGAGCTCGGGTAGGTAGCGGCCGCGGATCTCCGCCGGCGCCATGCGCTCCAGCACATGGGCGACCGCGCCGGTCATTGTCACCGGGCAATGGATGGAGATGTCGGCCATCGAGAGGAGATAGCCGAAGGCGAAGGAGAGGAGATGCGGCTCCGCCTTGGGGCCGAAGCAAAGCCCGATCGCGCCGCGCCGGTAGGCTTCGGCATGGCAGTCGCGGTAGGCCGGATTGAGGATGACGCGGCTGGACAGCCCGCCGTCGCGATCCGTCACCTCCAGCCGGGGCGGCGCATGGCGGTCGGTGTAGGCGGCCTGCTCCTCCAGCTTCCCTCCGGCCCAACCGCCGAAATCTGAAAGCCGGGTTTCGTTCCTGGCAAGAAGCTCCGGCGACCGCCGCGCCAGATGACGGCGAAGCGCGTCGTCGAGATCGAAGAAATTCGATCCGGCGGTGCGCTCCGGATAGGGAGCAGGAGAATCGGCGGCGCTCATGGCGCCAGCCTATCACGCGCCCGGAAACGGAAAAGGGCCACCCGTTCCCGGATGGCCCTCATTTCCGAATCCCGAAGGAATGGCGATGCTTAGTGCAGGTCGGCCCACACCTTGCGCTTCACGGCATACATCATGCCGCTGAAGACGATCAGGAACAGCACCACCTTCACGCCCATCTGCTTGCGTTCCTCAAGCTCCGGCTGAGCGGCCCAGGCCAGGAAGTTGGTCACGGCCCAGGCCTGGTTCTCCACCGTCGCCGGCGTGCCGTCGGCGAACTCCACGCCGCCTTCCATCAGGATGTCCGGCATCGCGACCGCGTGGCCCGGATAATATTCGTTCCAGTACTGGCCGGGCAGCAGAGTGGCGTCCTCCGGCGGCTCTCCGAAGCCCAACAGGAAGCTGTAGACGTAGTCGGCGCCGCCTTCCCGCGCCTTGGTGATCAGCGACAGGTCGGGCGGCAACGCGCCGCCATTCGCCGCGCGGGCCGCCTGCTCGTTCGGGAACGGCCCGACGAAGGAGTCTGCCGGAAGCCCCGGCCGTTCGAACATCTCGCCATTCTCGTCCGGCCCGTCGGTGACGACGTAGCGGGCGGCGATCGCCTTCACCTCATCCTCGTTGAAGCCGAGGTCGGCGAGGTTCCGGTAAGCGACGAGGTCCAGCGAATGACAGGTCGAACAGACTTCCATATAGACCTGGAGCCCGCGTTGGGCGGCAGCCTTGTCGAAGGTGCCGAAGACGCCGTTGAAGGTCCAGTCCTGGGACGGCGGCTCCGGCGCCTCGCCGGCCGCGCGGGCCTCCGAACCGAAGGCGCCGAACCCGACTGCGATGGCAAGCGCGGCGGTGACGGCCGCTGACTTAATGGCTCGCATGGCTTTACGCTTTCTCCATCGGCTTCGCGGCGGCGGCGCCCTTGACCGGCCCGCCTCCCTTCTTCAGGACGGCCTCGCTGATGCTCCTGGGCAGCGGCAGCGGCCGCTCCAGCTTGCCGACGAGCGGGGTCACGATCAGGAAGTGGATGAAGTACCACGCCGTCGCGAACTGGCCGATCAAGATGTAGGGCTGCTCCGCCGGCTTGCCGCCGACATAACCCAGGATCAGGAAGTCGATCACCAGAAGAATGATGAACTGCCGGTAGATCGGCCGGAACTTAGCCGACCGGATCGGCGACGTGTCCAGCCAGGGCAGGACCAGAAGCATCGCGATCGACCCGAACATCGCCAGCACGCCGCCGAACTTGGCCTCGATCAGGGTGATGCCGGTGAACGGGATCGTGATGTCGAAAGTGATGGCCCGCAGGATCGCGTAGAACGGCAGGAAGTACCATTCGGGCACGATGTGCGGCGGCGTCACCAGCGGGTTGGCCGGGATGTAGTTGTCCGGATGGCCCATATAGTTCGGCGCGAAGAAGACGAACAGCGCGAAGAAGATCAGGAAGACCGCCGTGCCGAAGCTGTCCTTCACCGTGTAGTACGGGTGGAACGGGATCGTGTCCTTCGGCCCCTTCGGCTCGATGCCCAGCGGATTGCTGGAACCATGGACATGCAGCGCCGCGACGTGGAGGAAGACGACCGCCACGATCACGAAGGGCAGCAGGTAGTGCAGCGAGAAGAAGCGGTTGAGCGTCGGGTTGGCGACGGAGAAGCCGCCCCACAGCCAGGTCACGATCGAATCGCCGACCAAAGGTATGGCCGAGAACAGGTTGGTGATGACGGTCGCGCCCCAGAAGCTCATCTGGCCCCAGGGCAGCACGTAGCCCATGAACGCCGTCGCCATCATCAGCAGCAGGATGACCACGCCGAGGATCCACAGCAGCTCTCGCGGCTTCTTGTAGGAGCCGTAATAGACGCCGCGGAAGATGTGGATATAGACGACGATGAAGAACATCGACGCGCCGTTCATGTGGATGTAGCGCATCAGCCAGCCATAGTTCACGTCGCGCATGATGCGCTCGACGCTTTCGAAGGCGTGGTCCACATGGGCGGTATAATGCATCGACAGGAAGATGCCGGTGACGATCATCGTCACCAGCACGATCATGGCGAGCGCGCCGAAGTTCCAGAAATAGTTGAAGTTTCGCGGCGTCGGATACGCCCCGTACTCCTTGTTCATCATCGTGAAGATCGGCAGTCGATGATCGACCCACCTGATCACTGGATTCTTGAAATTGCTGGGCTCGGCGTGCGCCATGACCCTCTCTCCCCTCAAGGCTTCTTCAGCCGGCGTCAGCCGATACGGATCCGGGCGTCCTCGATGAACTCGTAGGGCGGCACTTCCAGGTTGGCCGGCGCGGGCCCCTGGCGGACGCGCCCGGCGGTGTCGTAGTGCGACCCGTGGCAGGGGCAGAACCAGCCATTGTAGTTGCCCTTGGGATCGCTCGGCTTCTGGCCCAGCGGGATGCAGCCCAGATGCGTGCAGACACCGACCATCACCAGATATTCCGGATTGATCGTGCGTTCGTCATAGGTCTGCGGATCGCGCAGGGTGGCGACGTCCACCGCCTTCGCCGCCTCGATCTCCTCCGGCGTCTGCCGGCGGATGAAGACCGGCTTGCCGCGCCAGGTGACGGTGATCGACTGGCCCACGGTCAGGGGCGACAGGTCGATCTCGATGGAGGCCAGCGCCAGCGTGTCGGCCGCCGGATTCATGCTGTCGATCAGCGGCCATGCGAAAGCCGCCAGGCCAACGGCGCCGGTGGCCGCGGTCGCGAGATAGAGGAAGTCGCGGCGCGATTCGCCTTCGTCTTCTCGCTTGTCCGGATGGGTGATGTCCGCCATCGCTCTTGAATATCCTCGGTCGGGTGAACCTCTAAGATGGTATCCGCGCGAGGCTTGGACCCTCCCAAAGGTCCGGAACGCGCGAAGCCGCGCGGGCGAAGCCCCTCCGGCGCGCGACGGGGTGCATATACATCGCCCGGCGAGCGCTTGCAAACCGTGAAACACCGCCACAATGTCGCGCCCCCGCCGCCCTTGCCGCCGGAACCCGCCATGCGCCTCGTTCTCTATCAGCCGGACATCCCCCAGAACGCGGGCGCGATGATGCGCCTGGCGGCCTGCCTGGGCGTCGGGATCGACATCGTGGAGCCGTGCGGCTTCCTGCTCGACGACCGTCGGCTGAAGCGCGCGGGCATGGACTATCTCGACGCACTCGACCGGCGGCGCTGGCCGGGCTGGCTGGCCTATCGAGAGGCGCCGCATGAAGGGCGGCTCGTCCTGCTGACGACGGCGGCGGCGATTCCCTACACGGCGTTCATGTTCCAGCCCGACGACCGCCTGCTGGTCGGCCGGGAAAGCGCCGGGGTGCCGGAAGACGTTCACGACGCCGCGGACGCCCGGCTCGTCATCCCGCTCCGCGCCGGATTCCGGTCGCTGAACGTCGCTTTGGCGGCCGCCATGGCGCTGGGCGAGGCGCAGCGTCAGCTTGCGGTCCGGGAAGCGCCGGAACCAACATGACATTTTTTTAATGTTCCGGTCGGAACCAATTTTCAACGTTCATCATTCCGTGAGAGCTGAAGGGTTTTTCAGCCAAAGAAAGCTATAGCTCCCCTGCAGTTTGGAGAACGTTATGAAGAAACTGATTCTCGCCGCCGCCATCGTGGCAGCGCCGACCATGGCGATGGCGCAATCGGCGGAGCCGATGCCGGAACGCGATACCCGCATCACCGGTTCGGAATTCGTCTATGGCGGCCAGCAAGGAGATTGGGAAGCCACGCTGTCGGGTACCGGCGGCAACAACCAGGACTTCAACGCTGGTTCCTTCGGCATCGCCGGTAGCCTCGGCTACTACGTCACCGACGCCATCATGTTGAATCTGCGCCAGTCGCTGAATTATTCCGACTTCAACAACGGGACCAACGTCAACGGCTCCACCAGGCTCGGCGCGCTCTACAATTTCGACCTCGGCGCCTGGAAGCCGTGGGTCGGCGCCAATATCGGCTATATCTACGGCGACGGCGTCAGCGAATCCTTCATCGCCGGACCGGAGGTCGGTGTCCGCTATTACGTGAACCCGAAGACCTTCATCTTCGGCCAGGCGGAATATCAGTTCCTGTTCGACGACGCCGGCGACGCCGACAGCGCGATCGACGACGGCACCTTCGCCTACAATCTGGGCGTCGGCTTCAACTTCTAGGGTTTGAAGCCTCCAATAACGGCCGGCCCGCCCCTTCCGGAAGGGGCGGGCCGTTTCCGTTGGGGCCGTTGGGAAACATTCCCCCTTCTGAGAAGACTCCTTACCCTGAGCCAGTCGAAGGGTCGGCGCCCACATGGTTCGACGGGCTCACCATGAGGAGGCGAGGCGGCGACCGCCGACTTGGTGGGGTCGTCGCTTGGTGCTATGGACCGGGCATCGTTCCGCCGTCTTCATGGACCGACCGCCGTGACAGATCCCCATCCGACCATCCCGACCGAAGACCAGAAGGCGCGCGCCGCCGAGTGGTTTGCCGCCCTGCGCGACCGCATCTGCGCGGCGTTCGAGGCTCTGGAGGACGAAGCCTCCGGCCCCCTTTCCGACCGGCCGGCCGGCCGGTTCGAACGCAGGAGCTGGGATCGGCCCGGCGGCGGCGGCGGCACGATGGCGGTCATGAAGGGCCGGGTGTTCGAGAAGGTGGGCGTCAACATCTCGATCGTTCATGGCGCGTTCTCGGAAGAATTCCGGAAGGCCATGCCCGGCGCGGCGGAGGAAGGCGCGTTCTGGGCCGCCGGCATAAGCCTGGTCGCCCATATGCAGAGCCCGCTCGTCCCGGCCGTCCACATGAACACCCGCCACATCGTCACCAGCAAGGGCTGGTTCGGCGGCGGCGCGGACCTTACTCCGATGATCCCGGACGACAGGGACACGACCGATTTTCACGCGGCGCTGAAGGCCGCCTGCGATCGTCACGATCCGGGCTACTACCCCCGCTTCAAGGAATGGTGCGACGAATATTTCTTCCTGAAGCACCGGGACGAGGCGCGGGGCATCGGGGGCATCTTCTACGACAATCTCGACAGCGGCGACTGGGACGCCGATTTCGCCTTCACCCGCGATGTCGGAGAAGCCTTCCTGGAGGTATATCCGGCACTGGTCCGGCGGCACATGGATCGTCCCTGGACGCCCGAGCAGCGTGAGCATCAGCTTCGGCGGCGGGGCCGCTATGTCGAGTTCAACCTGCTCTATGATCGCGGCACGACTTTCGGCCTCAAGACCGGCGGCAATGTCGACGCCATCCTGATGTCGCTGCCCCCGGTCGTGCACTGGCCCTAGCTGCCCTAACCGGCCTACCGGCCCTCCCGCCGCCATGCGGCGAGCAGCGCGCCAAGGATCAGGAAGAGCGCGAGCGCGGCCGGCAACAGCGGAACGTCGCGGACGCCGGTGACGATGTAGTCGCCATTGGCGCGGAGGCCCAGCCAGTCGTCACCCGCGGCAGCGCGGTCGGGATCGGTGCGGCGGATGTCGGGCAGCCCGCCATCGGCCAGCCAGAAGATCCCGCCGCCGGTCGCCTCCGCCGCCGGCTCCAGCACAGCAGCCGTCGTCCGCACGTCGGACAGTTCCGGCGGGTTGAGCGTACCGACGACCGCCAGCGCCGTGAACTCCCCATCCTCCACCCGGAAGATGCCCGGTTCCCGCGCCACATAGTCCGCGATGGCGAGGCCCGGCGCCTCCTCGACCAGGGTCAGCGTCACCTCTTCGCCGGAAGGTGTGGTCAGCCGGACCTCCTCGGGAAGTTCCTCCAGGCTGCGGCGGACGATCCGGATATTGTCGCCGTCGACCACGGTCCGAAGATCGTTCTCCTCCAGCTCCGGCTCCTTCATCAGCCAATGAGCCAGCCGGCGCAGCAGTTCCGCCTGCGGACCGCCGCCCTCATAGCCCCGGCTCCACAGCCAGATCTGGTCGGAGGCCAGTTGCGCCACCCGGCCTTCCCCGACACGGTCGAGGATCAGGAGCGGCCGGTCGCCGATGCCATCCATCAGCACAGAGCCGCCGGTCGCGCGCACGTCGATCTGGCGGAACCAGCGGCCCCATTCCGGCTCGCCCGCGCCCGGCTCTCCCGCCTCCTCGCCCGGTGGCACGACTCCGGCCAGCCCGGCGGTGACAGGATGGCGGTGGCCAAGTTCGGTAACGTCGGGGCGGAAGCCCTCGACCAGCACCTCTCCGGTCGGCTCACCCGGCAGCACATCGCCCAGCGGCGTGCGGTAGAGGCTGAAGGAGGAGGCGAATTGCGGGCCGCTGGCCTCGAGGAACGCGCCGCCGCTGGTGACGTATTCCGCGATGTTGGAAAGATAGATGTTCGGCAACACGCCGCGCCGCCGGTACCGGTCGAAGATGATCAGGTCAAACTCGTTCAGCCGCAGCTCGAACAGCTCCCGGATCGGGAAGGAGATCAGCGACAGCTCGTTGATCGGCGTGCCGTCCTGCTTCTCCGGCGGGCGCAGGATGGTGAAATGAACCAGGTCGACCGACGGGTCCGATTTCAGGATGTTGCGCCAGGTCCGCTCGCCCGAATGGGGTTCGCCCGAAACCAGCAGGACCCGTAGCCGGTCGCGCACCCCGTTGATCGCCACGGCGGCGCGGTTGTTGGCAAGGCTCAACTCCGCCGCCGCCGCCTCGACCTCGAACTCCAGCACCGTCTGGCCGCCATGGTCGAGCGTGAACTCCATCGGCGTCTCGACGCCCACAGGCAGCAGCACGGTGTCGCTGCGCGTCCCGTCCTGCGTGACCGTCACCGCCGCCGAACCATTCGCGGCGTCGTCTCCTGCCGGCAGATCGTCGATCCGGACCGTGACCGTCACGGTCCGGTCCACAAGACCGAAAGAGGGCGCGTTGGTGATGACCAGCCGCCGGTCGGCCTCCTCCCGCTCCCCGGTCAGCAGCGTGTGGACCGGCCC
This sequence comes from Inquilinus sp. CAU 1745, assembly GCF_039839375.1. Classification (NCBI taxonomy): domain Bacteria; kingdom Pseudomonadati; phylum Pseudomonadota; class Alphaproteobacteria; order Rhodospirillales; family Rhodospirillaceae; genus Inquilinus; species Inquilinus sp. CAU 1745. The sequence goes on along the minus strand of NZ_JBDOQU010000010.1, from coordinate 140,756 downwards.
CATGCCGTCGAGCGCGGTCAAATCCTCCGGCACGTCATGCACCTGGCCGTCGGTGATCAGCACCGTTCCGGCGATTCTGCGCCGGGGGATGTCGGCCACCGCCTGGTCTACCGCGTCGAACAGCGCCGTTTCCTCGATCGCGGAATCCTCCCCGCGCTGCGGGCGGACGACCCGGACCTCCAGATCCTCGAACGCGGCAAGCTCCGTCTCCAGCGCCGCCAGGGCTTCCTCCGCCCTGTCCGACCGCGCGCCGATCTCCTGGCTGGGCGATTCGTCGACCACCACCACCGCGACATCGTCGATCGGCTCCCGCTCCTCCCGCACCAGGGAGGGGTTGACCAGCACGACCGCCAGCGCCGCCAGGGTGAGGAAGCGGAAGGTCATCCCCGGCGCGCGGCGGAAGAGGCCGACCAGCAGTGCTGCGGCGGCCAGGCCGAACAGCGGGCCCAGGACCGTCCAGGGCAGCAGGGGCGCGAAGGCGATGGAGGCGGCGTCGATCATGTCACTGGCCCAGCCGTTCCAGGATCGCCGGGACATGCACCTGGTCGGCCTTGTAGTTGCCGGTCAGCGCGTACATCACGAGGTTGACGCCGAAGCGGTAGGCCATCTCCCGCTGGCGCTCGCCGCCGGGAACGACAGGATAGAGCGGCAGGCCCGATTCGCCCCGCGCCCACGCCGCCGCCCAGTCGTTGCCACCGATGATGACGGAGGAGACGCCGTCATTGACCGTCTCGCTGGTATTTTCCACCCAGACCTCCCCGCCCTCGTAGCGGCCGGGGAATTCCTGCATCAGGTAGAAGGCCTTGGTCAGCACATGTTCCGGCGGGACAGGAGTCAGCGCCGGCACGTCCAGCCCCTCGATCAGCGTGCGTAGCCGCTGGGTGCCCTCGCCGCCACCGAAGGCGTCGCCGCCCCGGTCGCGGGTGTCGAAGAGGATCGTGCCGCCGGTCGCCAGATAGCGGTTCAGCCGGTCGATCGCCTCGTCCGACAAATCCGGCTGCTCCGCCACCACCGGCCAGTAGATCAGCGGGAAGAAGGCAAGCTCGTCCGTCTCCGGATCGACCGCCATCGCGCCGTCGGCCTCGACCGCTGTCCGCGCCCTGAGCACTTCCGACAGCGTCTCAAGCCCCGCCTCGCTGGTCCGGTCCACTTCGGGAATCCCTGTCTCGACATAGGCGAGATAGAGCCCGGTGGCCGCCTGGAGCGCGAACTGCTCATCCCCCTGAGCCCACGCGTCCGTCACGGGAAGTCCGGCCAACGCGGCCAACAGCGCGATCGCCGTCGCGCTTCGGCGGGCCAGCGTGAGCAGGCCGCGCAGACCCAGCGCGATCACCAGATCGATCGCGATCAGCGCCATCGCCGCCGCCAGCAGCCAGGGCAACAGGGGAACCTCGCCCCGCGCCTCGTAACCGCCCAGCGCGACACCCGGCGGGAAGCCGGAGAGGGGCGTCGGCGCGTCGATCTCCGCGCCCAGATTGATCGCCGTCCGGGCATCCTCCGTGCCGTAGAAGCCGGGCGGATGGCGCGGCCCCACCATATCGCCGAAAGTGATCGGCAGCGCCGTGGGAGGCGGCGTCTGCAAGCGGCCGAACCCGTCGAGCGTCCGGTAGGGCTCCAGCGTCCGGCCCTCGGAAACCGCCGCGCTGCCTTCGCTCAGCCCCACCACCGCGCGCAGCATCTCCACGAACAGGCCCGACAGGGGCAGGTTGGACCATTCCGGCCCCGCCGTGACGTGGAACAGGACCAGCCAGCCTTCGCCGCGCGCCTCCCCAGTCACCAGCGGCGTGCCGTCGGTCAGCCGGGCCCACGTCCGGCTGGCAAGGTCCAGCGTCGGTTCGGCCAGCACCTGCCGTTCGATCCTGACATCCCCCGGCGGCTCCAGATCGGCGAACGGACCCGTATCGGGGAACGGCGCGAGCGGCATCGGCTCGGTCCAGGAAAGCGCGCCGGAGAGGGTGCGGTCGCCCATCCTCAGCGATACCGGCAGGAGTTGGTCGGGATTGGCCGCCATCAGCGGGCCGGCAAAACGCAGCACGACGCCGCCTTCCGCCATCCAGCCCTGCAGGCTTGCCGTCTCCTCCTCGCTCAACGCGCCGGTGTCCGGCAGGACCAGCACCGCGGCCCCGTCCTGGATCAATTCCTCGATCGTGCCGAACCTGATGTCACTGAACGGCGCGAGCGCGCGCTCCACATAATGGGTGTCGGACAAGAGGGGCTGCGTCTCCCCCTGGGTCGCGGCGGCCGCGATGCCGACGGGCCTGCGACGCCAGCGTTCGTCCAGAAGGACGACCGCGCCCGCCGTTGTCTCGCCGTCGATATCGATGCGCGCCGCCTCGTTTCGAAGCTCCGTGGGCAGGGAGAAGCGCGCTTGCCCCTGCCGCTCTCCCGGCTGGAAACTCACGACCTCCCGGCCGATCAGCCGGCCGTCCTCGGCCAGCACGCGGACGGTCGCGGTCCCGGCACCCTCCGACGCGCGGAGGATGGGGACAAGCAGGTCCTCCCCCTCATGCTCCGGCGGCCGAAGCAGCCGCGCCGTCCCGCCCTCGTCCGGCAGCACCATCTCCAGCCCGCCGAACCGCTGAAGCTGCTCCATCAGAGCAGTGTCGCCTTCCCCCGCCAGCCCGTCGCTCAGCCAGACAGCGTAACCGGAAGGCGGCAGCGCTGCTTCCGTCACCGCCTGGGCGGCGGCGGCGCGGTCGGTCGGCCAGGGATGGGGGACCAGCGCCTCCATCACGCCCCGCGCCTCGGCTGGGCGCAGCCGGCCGGAGACCGCTATCGGATCGCCCGACGGGCCGGGCGCGGTGGTCAGCAGGTAGATATCCCGGTCGGTCCGCTCCGCCCGGTCGGCGAGGTCGCCCATCAGCGCCCGCCGCGCCGGCCAGTCGCGCGCGGCGGCCCAGCCATTGTCGACGACCACCAGCAGCGGCCCGCCGCCCGGCAACGCCTCGCCGGGGTTGAGCACCGGCCGGGCAAGGCCGAGGATGATCAGCGCCGCAATCAGCAGCCTGAGCGCCAGGAGCCACCAGGGCGTCCGGTCCGGGGTCTCCTCCCGCGCGATCAGGTCGCGCAGCATCCGCGCCGCCTTGCCGGAGAAGGGGTTGCGCCTGGGCGAAGGCGGGGTCACGCGCAGCAGCCAGTAGATCACCGGTAGAGCCGCGAGCGCCGTCAGCATCCAGGGGGTCGCGAAGGCGAGGCCGCCCGCCCCCGCGAACAGGCCGGAAAGGCCGCCTGCGATCTGGTTCAGCATCGGCTCACGCCCTTTCCGCCGGGACGCCGGTGACTTCGCCGGAGATCGCAGTGAACAGGGAAAGGAGCGCCGCTTCCGCCGGACGGTCGGTGCGATGGACGGCGCAGGTCCATCCGGCCGTCCGGGCCAGCGTCGCCAGCCCGTCCTGCCGCGCCTTCAGCCGCGCCAGGAAGGCGTCGCGCACCCCTTCGACGCGGCGGACCAGCACCGGCTCCTCGCGTCCGGTGAAATCCTCGAACCGCACCCGGCCGGCGAAGGGCATCGTCGCCTCCGCCGGATCGAGGATCTGGAGGATGTGCCCGCGAACCCCGCGATCGGCCAGGGAAGCGATCTCCGCGTCGATCTCCTCCAGCGGGTCCAGGAAATCCCCCAGCAACACGATGCCGGCATGACGCGGCACGCGGTCGGCTTCCGGCCGGGCCGATGCGGTCGACAGGGCGAGCGCGATGCGGCCGACATTGGCGCGCCCCGCCGCCGGCGGTCCGTCGCCCCCGACCAGCGCGATCCGTTCGCCGGCGCGGTTCAGCAGCGAGGCCAGCGCCAGCAGCAGGATCTCCGCCCGTTCCCGCTTGGTCGGCAGGTCAGGCCGCGACCGGTAATCCATGGAAGGATCGGCGTCGCGCCACAGCCAGACGGATTGGGAGGCCTCCCATTCCAGCTCGCGCACGAAGACGGCGCGGCTCTTCGCGGTCTGGCGCCAGTCGATCGCCCGCACCTCGTCGCCGGGTTGGTAGCGGCGGAACTGCCAGAAGCTTTCGCCCATGCCGACGCGGCGGCGTCCATGGACGCCCTGGGCGACGGTCGACGCCACCCGTTCCGCCGCCGCCAGCAGGGGCGGCAGCGTCGCCGCCAGCGCCTCCGCGCGCTGCTGGCGCTTGATGGCGTCGGACGCTTGCTTCGCCAAAGGCGTCGCCTTTCGGTTCAGGCCAGCGGGGCGCACAGACGGTCGATGACGTCGTCCAGCGTGATGCCGTCCGCCCGCGCCGCGAAATTCAGCGCCATGCGGTGCTGCAGCACCGGCCGGGCCAGCGCCAGCACATCGTCGATGGAGGGCGCGAACCGCCCGTCCAGTAGCGCGCGCGCGCGGCAGGCCAGCATCAGCGCCTGGCTGGCGCGCGGCCCCGGCCCCCAGGCGACATGGCGTTCTATATCCGGCAAGTCGGTGGTGTCCGGCCGGCCGCGGCGGACCAGCGTCAGGATGGCATCCACCACGCTTTCGCCGACCGGCACCCGGCGCACCAGCGCCTGCGCGCGCAGCAGCGCCGCGCCGTCGATGACGGCCGACAGCGTCTCATGCTCCGCGCCGGTGGTCGCGATCAGCATCCGCCGTTCGGCCTCAAGGTCCGGATAGCCGACATCCACCTGCATCAGGAATCGGTCGAGCTGCGCTTCGGGCAGCGGATAGGTGCCCTCCTGCTCCAGCGGGTTCTGGGTCGCCAGCACGTGGAACGGGCGCGGCAGCGCATGGTCCTGCCCGGCGACAGAGACCTTCGTCTCCTGCATCGCCTGAAGCAGCGCCGACTGGGTGCGGGGGCTGGCGCGGTTGACCTCGTCGGCCATCAGGAGCTGGCAGAAGACCGGGCCGGGCAGAAAGCGGAAGGCGCGACGGCCGCCCTCGGTCTCCTCCAGCACCTCCGATCCCAATATGTCGGCCGGCATCAGGTCCGGCGTGCACTGGATGCGCCGGTCCTGGAGGCCCAGCACAATGCCCAGCGTCTCGACCAGCCGCGTCTTGGCCAGCCCCGGCACGCCGATCAGCAGCACATGCCCGCCGGCCAGCAGCGTCGTCAACGTCTGGTCGACAACCTGCTGCTGTCCGAAGATCACCCGTCCGATCGCCGCGCGGACGCGGGCGAGATCCTCGCCCAGCCGCTCGACCTCCCGGGCAAGGTCCGGGTCGTCGGCGGCGTCGATGCGCGCCGTCGTCTCAGTGGCCTGTGCGGTCAATGGTGTGGTCTCCCTTCCTCGGACTGACTACCTTGAGAGTATGGCGAAAATCGGAAGCCGCCACCCGGGAAAAGGTGAGATGACCCAGCCTGAAGGCGATCCCCTCGAAGCCCTCCGCCGGCCGCCCTCCGCGGAGGACGAGGCCTATCCCATCAGGATAGCCAGGGACGGCACATGGTTCCATGAAGGCGCGCCGATTCGGCGGATGGAGCTGGTGCGGCTGTTCGCGACGGTGCTGAAGCGCGACGAGGCCGGCGACTATTGGCTGATGACCCCAGCCGAACGCGGCCGGATAGAGGTGGAGGACGCGCCCTTCGTCGCCGTCGCGGTGGAGGTCGCCGGCGAAGGAAGCGACCGGACGCTGACCTTCCGCACCAATGTCGAACGGGAAACGACGGCCGGCCCCGACCACCCGATCCGCGTCGCCTTCGATCCGACGACCGGGGAGCCCAGCCCCTATGTCGCGCTGGGCGGCGGGCTGGAGGCGCTGATCGCGCGCCCGGTCTATTACGAACTGGCCGAAATGGCCGAAAGCCACGAGGGGCGGACGGGCGTCTGGAGCAAGAGCCGCTTCTTCCCGCTGGATTCGGCATGAGGTTCGACCGGGAGGATCTGCGGCGGCGGCTGCCGCGATTCGAGACGCCGGTGACGGCCGACCGCCGCAAGATCAGGGGGGATCACGACCTCAACCCCGACATGTTGCCTCCCGCCAGCCTGCGGGAGGCCGCCGTGCTGATCCCGCTGGTCGAGCGGGAGGACGGGCTGCATATCCTGCTGACGCTCCGGACCGATCATCTGGCCGCCCATGCCGGCCAGATCAGCTTCCCCGGCGGCCGGACGGAAGAGGAGGACGAGGATGCGCTGGACGCCGCCCTGCGCGAGACGGAGGAGGAGATCGGTCTGCCGCGCGAGAAGATCGACATCATGGGCCGGCTGGACACCTACGTCACCCGAACCGGCTTCCGGATCGTGCCCTTCGTGGGGCTCGTCCGGCCGCCCTTCACGCTGGAGCCGGATCCGTTCGAGGTGGCGGAGGTGTTCGAGGTGCCGCTGGGCTTCGTGCTGGGGCCGGGCAAGCCCGAGCGGCACAGCCGGATATTCCAGGGAAGGGAGCGGTTCTTCTATGTCTTCCCCTATGGCGAACGCTTCATCTGGGGGGCGACGGCGGGCATGCTGCTGAACCTGCGCGAAGCGCTGGAGGTCGATTGATGCGCCGCTACCTGCCGCTTCTCCTGCTTCTGCTGCCGACTCTTCTTTTCATCGTCTGGCGGCTCGTCGCCCGACGCCGGACCGAAGGGCTGTTCCGCGGGCTGCCGGCTCTGCCCCTGGCGCTGGCCGGCACGGCGCTGTTCGCGGTCGGGATGATCGGCTGGGCGCTGTGGGGAGAGGAAGAGCCGGGCGGCATCTACATCCCGCCACACACGGCGGAGGACGGGACCATCCTGCCCGGCCGGATCGTGGAGGAAGCGCCCGATGGTCGATAGGCCGACGCGGCTTTCGGACGCGCCCTGGCTCTCCGATCCGGCGGCGGGACGGGTGATGGCGGCGCTGTCCAACGCCGGCGGCGAGGGTCGCTTCGTCGGCGGCTGCGTTCGGGACGCGCTGCTGAAGCGGCCACTCGGCGATATCGACATCGCGACCACGCTGACGCCGGACCGCACCCTGGCGGCGCTGAAGGCGGCCGGGCTGAAGGCGGTTCCGACCGGCATCGACCACGGCACGGTGACGGCGGTCGCCGACCATCGCCCGTTCGAGATCACGACGCTGCGGCGGGATGTGGAGACGGACGGAAGGCGTGCGCGGGTCGCCTTCACCGACAATTGGGCGGAGGACGCCTCGCGCCGCGACTTCACGATGAACGCGCTTTATGCCGACATCGGCGGCGTGCTGCACGATCCGGCAGGCGGGATCGACGATGCGCTGGCCGGCCGTGTCCGCTTCGTCGGCGACGCCGACCGCCGGATCGCGGAGGACGTGCTGCGCCTGCTGCGCTTCTTCCGCTTCCATGCCTGGTACGGGAAGGGCGCGCCGGATCCCGATGCGCTGGCCGCCTGCGCCCGCGCCGCGCCGCTGCTTTCCACATTGTCGGGGGAACGGGTGCGGGCGGAATTGCTCAAACTGCTTTCCGCCCCGGACCCCGCCCCCGTCTGGCGGAGGATGATCGAGGCCGACGTAGCGCGCGCGGCCCTGGGCGTAGACGGCGATGCGGATAGGCTGGCCCGCCTGGAAGGCCCGCCCGACCCGATCCTGCGCCTCGCAGCGCTGCTGGGGCCGGACGCACCGCAGGCCCTGCCCGACCGGCTGCGCCTGTCCAACATCGAACGGGAGCGCCTGGCGACGCTGTCGGAAAACTGGAACGCGGTGGAGGATGGAGCCTCCGCCGCCGACCTGCGCCGCCTGGCCTACCGGCTCGGCCGGCCGGCGGCGGACGATCTGATCCGTCTGGCGAAAACCGAAGGAAGGCCGCCGCAAGCCGATCTCGGCGCCTGGACGCCCCCGACATTTCCGGTCCGGGGCGCGGACCTGTTGGCGCTTGGCCTCACCACCGGCCCGGAGGTGGGCCGGCTGCTGTCGGAACTGGAAGGCTGGTGGATCGCGGAGGATTTCAGGCCCGACCGGGCGGCGCTCCTGGACAGGGCGAAAACCAACTGCCCCTCACCCAACCCTCTCCCCGGCGGGGAGAGGGCTATCGACTTACCCTCGCCCCTCCTGGGAGAGGGAGGGACCCGGCGAAGCCGGGAGGGTGAGGGGCGTTAAGCCCTCAATGCCCCGGATCGTACCGAAGGCTGTATTCCGGCACGCCCGGCGTGGTGGGCGGCGACAGTTCGTTCATCTGCATTTCCTTCAGGTATTCGATCCTGTCGTCGATCAATTCGGGGGAGGGCGCGTCGGTGATGGCGGACACCGCCGCCAACGCCACGCCCCACACAGCGATGCCGGCCGCCCACGCGGCCAGCACGGATCCGATCTTCCTCATGGTCCTCTCCAAATCGTCAGGCCGTCGCGGGGCAAAGCCAGAAATTGCGGACAGGCCTATATATCAATTTGATATATATCGTTTATTATTAGGTATATGGGCATCCGTCCGGCCCGCTGCAAGAGATACGCATGAACCGTTATCGGCGGATGCAGTGGAACAGCCAGTTGGCGTTGATGCGGAACCGCCGCCGCCTGTGCGGGGACAGCATCTGCCGGGACGACACGCCCTTGGCCTCGAACCCGGCATCGGCCAGCCGGTCGACCAGGTCGCGGCCGTAATAGCGGTAATGGTAGGGATGGCCGAACCGCGCCATCCGTTCGGCCGGCGACGCGATGTCCCGCCCTTCCGGCGAGACCGCCTCCTTCGGGGTATAGGGCACCATCACGACGGCCCGGCCGCCCCTTCGCGTCACGCGCGCCAATTCGGCCATCGCCTTCCGGTCGTCGGGGATGTGCTCCAGCACGTGGGAGGTCAGCACCACGTCGAACGTCCCGTCGCCATAGGGCAGGTCGGTCAGGTCGGCCTGCCGGTCGGCATAGGGGTTGAACCGGTCGACGCTTTCGTAGCGCAGGTTCGGCAGCCCCCGTAGCCGCTCCTCCAGCGCCGTCTCCGGCGCCGTATGAAGCACTCGGTGCCGGCCGGTCAGCAGGTCCGTCCGGGTCGTCAGGTAGAGCCAGAGGAAACGGTGACGCTCGACCGACCCGCAGGTCGGGCACATCGCGTTCCGCCGCCCGCCCAGCCCGAAGGGCAGGAACCGCAGCGCCGTCCGGTTGCAGATCGGGCACTCCAGCACGCCCGGAGCGCCCTTCCCCGGCGCGGCCGTCCGGGCGTAGAGCCGCTCCATCCGGTAGACCGCCGCCTCATCCAGCGCCTCGGTCTCGATGGTCGGCAGCATTCGGGAAAGGCCCTGGAGCATGGCGCAGCGTCTGCTGTTGCGGGAATCGCCCTCACCTTATCAACGGGAGGCGCTCCTGCATAAGTGTCGGAGGTCACTTCCAGAAGAACGTCATGCCGGACTTGATCCCATAGGCGCTAACTTTGAGGCGGTGAGCCTCACACCCTCGCCTTCAAAACCCTCACCCTCCCACCGCTTCGCGGCGGGTCCCTCCCTCTCCCGCAAGCAGGAGAGGGGAAAATTACGACCAAAGTTAGCGCCTATGGGACTTGATCCGGCATCCATACGGCGTCGATGACGGCTGGAACGGCGCTCACTCTTTCGCCGCCGGTGAAAGTAGCCATGGCCCATGGATTCCGGGTCAAGCCCGGAATGACGAAGTGGGAAGGTCTTCACCCTCCCCTCATGGTGAGCTCGTCGAACCATGTCGCCCGACTGCCCGCTTGATTTCACCGCGGGCGATGCGCATAAAAAGAGGACCAGACCGGGCCCCTCTGGCAGTTCGATCGAACTGTGATGTCGGCTGGACGATATCGGAGTGGCTCGCTCTCGTTCCCATCCACCTCCGACATCCCGGCAATGAGCGACGCCCCTTCTTTGTGGGAAGGGTCGGGTTCGGTCGGCGTGTCGGCGGCCCGGCGGGCGGCGGCTGCTTGGTTTCAACGTTCGGAAAGGCAGACGGATGCCCGAATTCTTGTCCCCTGAAATGCTGGCCGCCTTCGCCCAGGTCATCATGATCGACCTGGTGCTGGCCGGCGACAACGCCATCGTCATCGGCTTGGCCGCCGCCGGCCTGGCTGCCGATCAGCGCAGAAAGGCGATCCTGCTCGGCATACTCGCGGCCACCGTGCTGCGTATCTTCTTCGCCTTGATCACCACTCAGCTTCTCGCCATCGTCGGCCTGCTGCTGGCCGGCGGTATCCTGCTTCTCTGGGTCTGCTGGAAGATGTGGCGCGAACTGCGCTCCGGCCATGAGCACGACCAGCATGTCAGCGAGGAGGCGCTGGAAGGCAAGGATCTGAACGCCGACGGCACCGTCGCCGGCTCCGCCCCGCGCAAGACCTTCGCCCAGGCGGCCTGGCAGATCGTGGTCGCCGACGTGACCATGTCGCTGGACAACGTGCTGGCCGTCGCCGGCGCGGCACAGGAGCATCCCTGGGTCCTGGTCTTCGGCCTGGTCCTGTCGGTCGCGCTGATGGGCGTCGCCGCCAGCTTCATCGCCCGGCTGCTCAGCCGTCATCGGTGGATCGCCTATGTCGGCCTTCTGGTCATCCTCTATGTCGCGCTGGACATGATCTATCGCGGCGGGCAGGAGGTCTGGCCCATCGTCGCCGCGGCGATGTGACCGTCCGGATACCGGCCTTCTCCCTCACCGGGAGAAGGCCGGTTCCTTTATGAATATCGACGTGTCCTTGCGGGCGAAGCCGACGCTCTCATAAAGCGCAACCGCCCGCTTGTCCGCGGCATCAACCTCAAGCATCGCGGCGCGAGCCCCATCGGCGGCCGCGTCCGTCAGCGCCGCCTCCAGCAGCGCCCGGCCCAGCCCGCGCCCGCGGAAGCCCGGATCAACCCAGAGATCGTCCAGCACCGCGATCCGGCCGCCATGGTCGATCGAGTGCCGCCAACAGGCCAACGCATAGCCGGCGTCGCGTCCCTCTACCGTCAGCAGCCATGCCCGGCCCAGCGAGCCGTCCGCGCACAGCGCCCGGATCGCCGCCTCCTGCACCGCTCCGACCTCATGCCCGCTTTCCCCATGGAACCGCCGCACGGCCGCGATCAGCCGATCGGCGTGAGCGGACGTCACGGCGAAGATGTCCGCCATGGGTCGCCCCGCGCCTACTTCCGGGGCCGCATGGTCGGGAACAGGATGACGTCGCGGATCGACGGGCTGTCGGTCAGCAGCATCGTCAGCCGGTCGATGCCGACGCCGAGGCCGCCGGTCGGCGGCAGGCCGTATTCCAGTGCGTGGATATAGTCCATATCCATCATCTGGGCCTCGTCGTCGCCGGCCTCCCGCGCACGGGCCTGCGCCTCGAACCGTTCGAACTGGTCCTGCGGGTCGGTCAGCTCCGAGAAGGCGTTGACCAGTTCCCAGCCGTTCACATAGGTCTCGAACCGCTCCGTCAGGCGCGGTTCGCCGCGCTTGACCTTCGCCAGCGGGGAGATGTCGCGCGGCATGTCGGTGACATGAGTCGGCTGGATCAGCGTGTGCTCCACCTTCTCGCCGAACACCAGCTCCACCACCTGGCCCCAATTCTCCTTGCCCGAGATCGGGACCTGGAGCTTCCGCGCCGCCCCCCGCGCGCCCTCGGCGTCCGCGATGGCCAGGAAATCGACGCCCGTCGCCTCCTCGACCAGCGTCGTCATCGGCTTGCGGACGAAGGGCGCGCCGAAATCGATGGCCTGCCCGCCATATTCGACCGCCGTGCCGCCGGTCGCGGCGACGGCGGCGCGGGCGAACATCCGCTCGATCAAATCCATTACGTCGGCATAGTCGGCATAGGCCCAATAGGCCTCCAGCATGGTGAATTCCGGATTGTGCCGGGTGGAGATGCCTTCGTTCCGGAAGTTGCGGTTGATCTCGAACACCTTGTCGGAGAGGCCGCCCACGATCAGCCGCTTCAGATAGAGCTCCGGCGCGATGCGGAGGTAGAGGTCCATGTCCAGCGTGTTGTGATGAGTCACGAACGGCCGGGCCGACGCGCCGCCCAGGATCGGGTGCAGCATCGGCGTCTCGACCTCCAGGAATCCCTCCTCCTGCATGAAGGAGCGCAAGGCCGAGACGATCAGGCTGCGGCGGCGCAGCGTCGTCCGCGCCTCCTCGTTCATGATCAGGTCGACATAGCGCTGGCGGTAGCGCTGCTCCACGTCGGTCAGCCCGTGATACTTCTCCGGCAGCGTCTCCAGCGCCTTGGCCAGCATGGTGATCTGGAGCGCGTTGATCGTCAGTTCCCCGCGCTTGGTCCGCCGCACCACCCCTTCGACGCCGATCATGTCGCCCAAGTCCAGGAGCTTAAGCCGCGCCTGCTCCTCCTCCGACTGAAAATCCTTATGGCTGAACACCTGGATCTTGCCGGCCGTGTCATGCAGGTCGATGAACATGCCGCTGTTGCGGATCGCCCTGATGCGGCCGGCGACGCGCACCCGGTCCTCTGTCATCGTGTCGGCCGGCAGGTCGGCGTATTTCGCGTGCAGTGCGGCCGCGTCCGTTGTCCGCTCGAACCGGTAGGGGTAGGGGTCGATCCCCGCCTCGCGCAGGGCCTTCAGCTTCTCCAGCCGCGGCGCCCGGAGCGGGTTGGAAACGTCATGCGGGGCGCGCGGTGCGGTGATGTCGGCGCGATCGTCGGAGGCGCTATCGGTCATTCTGGGGGAAATTCTTCTGCTGGAGGGGGCCGGAAAGCGGCGCACTATAGGCGGGCCTCCCGGCCTTTTGAAGTCCGGGCTGACCGGAGGGGCGGCGCGCCGCTATAGTGCCGCCCATGTCGCCCCCGGATTCACCTCACGCGCCCTCCCAGCCAGCGCCGCATCAGCAGCGCCCCGCCCCGGCCGTCGCCCTGCCCCACGCCGACACGCTGGTCGTCGGTGCGCGCGGCGGCGTGCGGCTGACCGCCGACGGTGAGTTGCTGGAGGTGGCGGCGGACGCCCTGCCCGCGCTCCTGGACGGACCGCCGCTGATCCTCGCCCATGCCCGGTCGGTCGCGCGCAAGGCCGGAAGGGATTCCGTCCGCGCCTTCGACGTGCTGGAGCTGTTCGCCTTCGTCCATCCCGCCCGCTTCTGCCGACCGACGCCGCGCGGGCTGGCGGAGGCGCTGGGGCTGGGCGACCCGCACGGGCTGGAGGACCAGGCCGTCGCGCTGCGCCGCGCCGCCGAACGGCTGCTGCGCGACCTGACCGCGCCGGGGCGGGAGGAAGCCTCCGACCCCGCCGGCATCGCCGCCGCCATGGGGCGCGGCGGCTGGCTGTGGGCGCCCGCCGTCGCGGCTGCCCTCGGCGATGCGGAAGGCCCAACCGACCGCCGCCGGCGATCGGCCCTACAGGTCTGGCATCGGCTGCCGGAATGGGAGAGCGAGGCGCCGCCCCCGCCACCGACCCAGCACGCCATCGATCCCGCCGAGGCCCGCAACCGGCTGGCGGAGATGCTGGGGACATCCAGCGAGGCGCGGCCCCAGCAGGCGGACTATGCCAGCGCGGTCAGCGCCGCCTTCTCCCCGCGCGCCGCCGAGGATTCGCCCCATCTGGTGCTGGCGGAGGCCGGCACTGGGGTCGGCAAGACGCTGGGCTACCTCTCCCCGGCGAGCCTGTGGGCGGAACGCAACGGCGCTCCGGTCTGGATCTCCACCTACACAAGGAACCTCCAGCACCAGATCGACGACGAGTTGGACCGGCTGCATCCGCTGCCGGAGCGGAAGGCGCGGCGTGTCGTCGTCCGTAAGGGGCGGGAGAACTATCTGTGCCTGCTGAATCAGGAAGAGGCGACCCGCTCATTGGAGGCGCAGCCGGCCCACTCGACGGCGCTTGGCCTCATGGCCCGCTGGACCGCTGCGACCCGCGACGGCGACATGACCGGCGGCGATTTTCCGGGCTGGCTGCCGGACCTGATCGGGCGCGGCCGCAGCCTGGGCCTCGCCGACCGGCGGGGCGAATGCGTCTATTCCGCCTGCGCCCATTACAGCCGCTGCTTCGTGGAGCGGAGCGTGCGCCGGGCGCGGAAGGCCGACCTCGTCATCGCCAACCACGCGCTGGTGATGGTCCAGGCGGCGCTGGGCGGGCTCGACGACGCGAACCTGCCCGGCCGCTATGTCTTCGATGAGGGGCACCATCTGTTCGACGCCGCCGACGGCGCGTTCGCCGGCCATCTGACGGGGTTCGAGACGGCGGAGATGCGGCGCTGGCTGATCGGCGCGGAATCCGGCCGCGCCAGCCGGGCGCGCGGGCTGAAGCGGCGGATCGAGGATCTGGTGGCGTCCGATGAGAAGGCAACGGAAGCGCTGGACGCAATCAACCGCGCCGCCCGCCAGCTTACCGGCGACGGCTGGGCCGCCCGCATCGCCGAGGGCGCGACCCAGGGCGCGACCGAAGCCTTCCTCGCCCTCGTTCGCGCCCAGACCTACGCCCGCGCCGCCGGCCGGGACGGCCCCTATGGGTTGGAGACCGACGCGACCGACCCGATAGAGGGCATGAGGGAGGCCGCGATGGCGCTGGAGGCGGCGTTGGCCCGGCTGCAGGCCCCGCTGACCGACCTCGCCCGCGCGCTCCGCGAGCGGCTGGACGACGAGGCGGCGGAGCTTGATCCCAACACCCGCCAGAGGCTGGACGCCGCCGCCCGATCGCTGGAGCGCCGGGCGCGCACCCAGATCGCCGGCTGGCGGGCCATGCTGAAGGGGCTGGGGCAGGAAACGCCGCCCGACTATGTCGACTGGCTGGGCGTGGAGCGTGAGCAGGGGCGCGATGTCGATATCGGCTATTACCGCCACTGGGTAGATCCGATGATCCCGTTCGCCGAGGCGGTCGCCAAGCCTGCCCACGGCATGGTCGTCACCTCGGCCACACTGACCGACGGGACCGGCGAGGTCGAGGAGGATTGGCGCGCGGCGGAGGCGCGGTCCGGCGCGCTGCATTTGCCGATGCCGGCGACCAGGGCGCGGGTGCCCTCGCCCTTCGATTATGCCGCACGGACCCGGGTTCTCATAGTCCGCGACGTGCGCAAGGACGATCTGGACCAGGTGGCCGCCGCCTATCGAGAGTTGTTCCTGGCGGCGGGCGGCGGCGGGCTGGGCCTGTTCACCGCGATCAGCCGGCTGCGCGCCGTCCATTCCCGCATCGCCGATCCGCTGGAGAGCGCGGGCGTGCCGCTGCTGGCCCAGCATCTGGACGGCATGGATGTGGCGACGCTGGTCGACATCTTCAGGGGAGAGGAAGAATCCTGCCTGCTGGGCACCGACGCGGTGCGCGACGGCGTCGACGTGCCGGGACGGTCGCTGCGGCTGATCGTCTTCGACCGCGTGCCCTGGCCGCGCCCGACCATCCTGCATCGCGCCCGCCGCAACGCCTTCGGCCGCGCCCGTTATGACGACATGATCACCCGACTGCGCCTCAAGCAGGCGTTCGGCCGGCTGGTTCGCCGCGCCGACGATACGGGCGTTTTCGTCCTGCTGGACCCGATGATGCCGACGCGTCTCTGCGGCGCGTTTCCCGAAGGGGTGGAGGTCCAGCGGATCGGCCTTGCCGAAGCCGTCTCGATCACGCGGGATTTCCTGTCGCCCCCTACCGCTCCATGAGGTCGCGCCCGATGAGGTCTCGATAGAGCGCCTCATACTCCCGCGCAGCCTTCGCCCAGCCGAAATCGGCTTCCATGGCGGCGCGTTGCATCGACTGCCAGACATCATGGTCGCGATGGAGCGCGCAGGCCCAGGCGATGGTGCCGGCAAGACCCTCCACCGTGGCCTCGCGGAAGACGAAGCCGGTGGCCGTCCCGGCGGCGACGTTCTCCGGCTCCGCGTTCACGATCGTGTCGGCCAGCCCGCCGACCCCGCGCACCAGCGGCAAGCTGCCATAGCGCAGCGCGTAAAGTTGGGTCAGTCCGCAGGGCTCGGCGCGGCTGGGGACCATGATGATGTCCGACCCGCCCTCGATCCGGTGGGCCAGGATCTCGTCATAGCCGATCCGCACCGCGACCTTGCCGGGATAGGCGCGGGCGGCCTCCGCGAACCCCGTCTCCAGCTCCGCGTCGCCGCTGCCGAGAAGGGCAAGTTGCGCGCCCTGCCCGACCAGCCCCGGCAACGCGTCCAGCAGCAGGTCCAGCCCCTTGTGCCAGGTCAGCCGGCTGATGACGCCGAACAGCGGCGCGTCCTGGTCCACCCGCAGGCCCATGCGGCGCTGGAGATCGGCCTTGGCAGCCGCCTTGCCCGACATGTGGTCGATGCCGAAGGGTTCGGGCAGCGCCGGATCGGCTCCCGGATTCCAGACATCGAGATCGATGCCGTTGACGATGCCGACAAGGTCGCCCGCCCGGCCGCGCAGCAGCCCGTCCAGCCCGCATCCCTGCTCCGGCGTCTGGATTTCCTTCGCATAGGTGCGGCTGACCGTGGTGATGCGGTCTGCGTACCAGAGGCCGGCCTTCAGGAAGCCGACGCCGCCATAGAACTCGACTCCCTCCACCGACCATGCCGAAGAAGGCAGGCCCAGGGCGGCGAAACTCTCCGGCGGGAAACGCCCCTGATAGGCCAGATTGTGAATGGTCAACACGGTCCGGGGCCGACGCTCGTCTTCCCCATGGGTCAGATAGGCCGGCGCAAGGCCGGCCTGCCAGTCATGGGCATGAACGATGTCCGGACGCCAATCTCGATCGCCGCCGCCGCCGATCCGCGCCGCCGCCCAGCCGAGCGCGGCGAAGCGCAGATGATTATCCGGCCAGTCCTTCCCGTCCGGCCTCAGATAAGGATTGCCCGGCCGGTCGAAATGCCCTGGCGCATCCAGCACGTAGGCGGGAACGGGCACGCCGTCGAGCCTGCTGCGCAGCAGCCGCGCCCTGCCGCCGCCGAACAGGTTGGCGTCGGCAAAGATAGTTTCGGCTTCTCCCAGCGCCGCCATCACGGGCGGATATCCCGGCAGGATCACGCGCGCATCGATGCCGTTCCCGGCCAGCGCCGCCGGCAGGGCCGCCGCCACATCGGCCAACCCGCCCGTCTTGACCAACGGATAGAGTTCCGACGCCGCATGGAGAACCCGCATCCGGCGCTCAGTCCAGCGCTTCGAGCATATCGCGGGTGATCAGCACGACGCCGTCCGGAGACCGGTGGAACCGCCGCGCATCCTCCTCCGGGTCCTCGCCGACGACCATGCCTTCGGGAATCTGGCAGCCGCTGTCGACGATGACGCGGCTCAGCCTGGCATGGCGGCCGATGTCGCTGCGCGGCAGCACCACCGCCCCGTCCAGCCGGGCGTAGGAATTGACCCTGACCTGGCTGAACAGCAGCGATTGGGAGACGATTCCGCCGGAAACGACGCAGCCGCCCGAGACGATGCTGTCAAGCGCCGCGCCCCTCCGATCGCCCTCGTCCCAGACGAATTTCGCGGGCGGAAGCTGAGCCTGGTAGGTGTAGACGGGCCACATCTCGTCATAGAGGTCCAGCGCCGGCGTCACCGTCGTCAGGTCGATATTGGCTTCCCAATAGCTGTCGATGGTGCCGGCGTCGCGCCAGTAGGGCTCCGTCTGTCCCTCGCCGACGATCCCGCTCTGGGTCAGGCTGTGGGCCAGCACCTTGTGGCCGTTGGCGACCAGGTAGGGAATGATGTCCTTGCCGAAATCGTGGCTCGATTCGCCGCTGGCGGCGTCCTGTGCGAGCAGTTCGTAGAGGAATTTGGCGTTGAAGATGTAGATGCCCATGCTGGCCAGCGCGACATCGGGCTTGCCCGGCATCCCCGGCGGATCGGCCGGTTTCTCCAGGAAGCCCGTCACCCGCCGCGCCTCGCCCATCGCCATGACGCCGAAACCCGTCGCTTCCATGCGCGGAACCTCGACGCAGCCGACCGTCACCTCCGCGCCGCTGGTGACGTGGTCCTCCAGCATCGCGCCGTAATCCATCTTGTAGACATGGTCGCCGGCCAGGACGATGACATGGTCCGGGTCCTCCGCCCTGAAGATGTCGACATTCTGCCGGACAGCGTCGGCCGTGCCGCGATACCACATCGTCTCGTCGATCCGCTGCTGGGCCGGCAGCAGATCCACGAACTCGTTCATCTCCGCCCGGAAATGGCTCCAGCCGCGCTGGAGATGGCGCAGCAGGCTGTGGGACTTGTACTGGGTCAGGACGTAGATGCGGCGGAAGCCGGAATTGATGCAGTTCGACAGCGCGAAATCGATGATCCGGAACTTGCCGCCGAAATGGACCGCCGGCTTCGCCCGCCGGTCGGTCAACTGGTGCAGGCGGCTTCCCCGCCCGCCGGCGAGGACGAGCGCGATCGCCCGTCGCGGAAGCTGACGCACCACCGGTTCCTCGCGCATGCCCTTCCTCCCCTGGTCGTTCATTGCGGCGCCGACTCGGGACCTTTCATGAACTATAGCAGCCGGCGCCGCCTGCGAAATGAACGCTTGGGTGGCCTCAGATGTTCGGGAAGGCGGGCGCGTAGATCGCCAGCAGGACCGAAAGCGTCACGACAGAGATGATGGTGGAGACGAGGATCACGGCGGAGGTCCGCTCGACATAGACCTCATACTGCTGGGCGACGACGAAGGTCAGCGCGCCGGTCGGCAGCGCCGCCAGCAGGATGGCGCTCGCCGCCCAGAACGGCTCCATCGGGAAGAAGGCGACGATCAGCGCCCAGCAGATCAGCGGCTGCCAGATCAGCTTCAGGAAGCTGATCCAGGTCACCTCCGCCAGATCCGCCGCCAGCGGCCGGCTGGCGAGGAAGAGGCCGATGGCGAACAGCGCGCACGGGCTGGCCGACGCGCCCAGAAGCTGGAACAACGTGACGAACGGCGTCGGGATCGGCCATCCCGCCTCCGACCAGGCGATTCCAGCTATCGAGGACACGACCAGCGGGTTCTTCGCCAGCGCGAGAACGACATCCTTCAGCGCATGGCCCAGCCCCTGCCGCTCCGATCCGCTCAGCTCCAGGCAGACGACCGCGATCCCGACCGACACCGCGCTCATGATCACCGTTGCCAGGGTCGCGGGCGGCAGCCCCGCCTCCCCGAAGGCGGCGACGAAGAGCGGGATGCCCATATAGCCGGTGTTGGAGAAGCTGGCGTTCATGCCCTGCATGGTCAGGATCGCCGGGCGGGCGCGGTGGACGATCGCACCCAGCAGCGCGGCCAGCGCCCAGACGGCCAGGATGCTGCCCAGGAAGGCGCCGATGAACGGCCAGTGCAGGATCTCGTCCAGCGACGCCGCCGCCATCGCGAGGAACAGGAGCGGCGGCAGCGCGATCCAGTAGACGAACTTGTTCAGCGCCTCCGACGATGCGGGGCCGAGCAGCCTTGCCTTACCGGACAGGTAGCCGACAAGGATGATGGCGAAGACGGGCAGGACGACATTGACGATGGCGGACATGATCGGCGTCCTATGCCACCGGCCCGCCCGCCTGTCGAGCGGCCTTGCCCGCCGGACTGCCTTGATTTCGACGCCCGGCGGTCGCCAAATGGCGGCGTCGAAGCTCCCGAAGCCCAAAAGGACCAGACATGACCGACCCCTGCGGCGCCCTGATCTATACCATGGTGCTTGTCTCCGCCTCGGATGGCGCGATGACCGACAACGAGATCAACACATTGGGGGAGATGATCGGCTTCCTCCCCGTCTTCCGCGACTTCGACAGGTCCAGACTGCCGACGCTGACCGAGGAGACGATCTCCCTCCTGGAGGAGGAGGAAGGACTCGACCGCGCGCTCGACATCATCGACCGGGCGTTGCCGGACCATCTGCGGGAAACCGCCTACGCCATCGCCTGCGACGTGGTGGCGTCCGACGCGACCGCCAGCCAGGAGGAGCTTCGGCTGCTGGAGATGATCCGCCACTCCCTGGATATCGATCGGCTTTCCGCCGCGGCGATCGAGCGCGGGGCTCGCGCCCGCCACATGACGCTGGAATAGGACGGCCCGCCATGTCGCTCGCAGAATCCGCCGTCGGAATGGTCGGCCTCGGCCTCATGGGCCGGCCGATGGCCCTCAACCTCCACCGCGCCGGCGCCCGCGTCACGGTCGCGAACCGCAGCCGGCCTTCGGTGGACCTGCTGGCAGCCGAAGGGCTGACGCCCGCCGCCAGCCCGCGCGAGGTTGCGGAGGAGTCAGATACGATCATCCTGATGGTCAGCGACACGCCGGCCGTGGAGACCGTGCTGGACGGCCCGGACGGGGTGATCGCCGGGCTGCGCCCCGGCGCGCTGGTCATCGACATGGGCACGACGGAGGTGCCGGCGACCCGCGCCTTCGCCGCCCGGATCGCCGAAGCCGGCGGCGGCTATGTCGACGCCCCCGTCTCGGGTGGGGAGATCGGGGCGCGCGACGCCGCGCTGACCATCATGGCCGGCGGTTCGGAAGAGGATTTCGCCCGCGCCCTACCGGTGCTGAACGCGCTGGGGAAACGCGTCACCCATGTCGGTCGGGTCGGGGCCGGCCAGATCGCCAAGGCGGCCAACCAGGTGATCGTTGGCCTGACCATCGGCGCGGTCGCCGAGGCGCTGAGCCTCGCCAAACGGGCCGGGGCCGACCCCGCCCGCGTGCGGGAGGCGCTGGATGGCGGCTTTGCCTGGAGCCGGATCATGGAGGTCCACGGCCAGCGCATGATCGACGGGCAGTTCCAGCCCGGCGGCAAGGTCCGCACCCAATTGAAGGACCTGGTCCAGGCGGAGAAGCTCGCCGCCTCCCTCGGCCTTGATCTCCCCGCCCTCACCCTCAACCGCCAGCTCTTCGAACGCCTCGCCGAATCCGGCGAC
Source organism: Inquilinus sp. CAU 1745 (assembly GCF_039839375.1). Taxonomy (NCBI): domain Bacteria; kingdom Pseudomonadati; phylum Pseudomonadota; class Alphaproteobacteria; order Rhodospirillales; family Rhodospirillaceae; genus Inquilinus; species Inquilinus sp. CAU 1745. The sequence continues at coordinate 120,257 of NZ_JBDOQU010000010.1, read as the reverse complement.
GCCGAACTGGACCACTCGGCGTTGATACGGCTGTTCCAGGCGGCCGAACCAACACCCCTCACCCAACCCTCTCCCACAAGGGGAGAGGGCTAACAACTTTCCCCTCGCCCCTTGTGGGAGAGGGAGGGGCCCGGCGAAAGCCGGGAGGGTGAGGGGTTACCCCTCCTTCTCCGCCACCAGCAGGTAGCTGAGCGGCAGTTGCGCCGCGCGGTGGGCCAGCCATATTTTTTCGGAGATGTCGTGGGCGAATTCCTCCAGGCGGCGGAGGCGCAGGTCCTGGTCGAGGACGCCCGTCACGACAGCGCCCAGCGTGTGGGGGAACCAGTAGTGCGGCGGGGCGTCATAGGGTTGGCCGCTCCAGTAATCCAGGCCTGTTTTGTCCTCGAACGGCTCCGTCCGGAAATAGCTGTGCCTTAGCGGAGCGGGCACGGAGCGGTCTTCCTTGTCCGTCTCCTCGTCGCCGACCATGTTCAGGATCGGGTGTTCCTCATAGATCACCAGATGCCCGCCCGGCCGCAGCAGCCGCGCCGGCGTCTCCAGGAAGCGCCGGAGGTCCGGCATCCAGCCGAACACGCCGATGGTGATGAGGGCGATGTCGAAGACGCCGTCGAATTCGCGCGGGATGTCGTGGACATCGGTTTCCACGAAACGAGCGTCGATCCCCGCCGCCCGCGCGAGTTCCCGCCCCTGGGCCAGAAACCCCGCCGACTGGTCGAACCCGACGCATCGCGCCGCGCCCATATTCCCGACCGACAGGAGCTCACGGCCGTTGTTGCAGCAGATCTGCGCCACGCTTTTCCCCCGGACTCCCAGATCGGCGAGCGCGCCCGTCAGCGTCGCGTCCAGGCAGGAATAGCCGGGAGCGGCGAAGCTCTCCAGCAGCCGCGCATATTGCGGATGCCGGCGATGGTGAGGCTCGGCCTCGTTCCACGCCATACGGTTGGCGTCGATATAGCGGTCCGAATCATCCATGATGTCGGTCACAGGAAATCCTCCAGCGCGGCATACGTTTCCTCGGGCTTCTCCTCCGCCAGGAAGTGCCCGCAATCGATGGCGTGCCCGCGCAGGTCGTCGGCCTTGTCCCGCCATGTCGACAGCACGTCGTACTGCCGGCCCATCAGCCCCTTCTCGCCCCACAAGACCAATGTCGGGCAGGCGATGCGGCTGTCGCCATCCGCCCGGTCATGCTCCAGATCGATGCTGGCGGCCGCGCGGTAATCCTCGCAGGAGGCGCGGATCGTCTCGGGGTTGGAGAAGCAGCGGAGATATTCCGCCATCGCCTGTTCGGTGAAGGCGCCGCCGTCCGCCGACCAGTGCGACAGCTTGTGGCGGAGGTAGAATTCCGGGTCCTGGCCGATCAGCCTTTCCGGCAGCCCGCCCGACTGGATCAGGAAGAACCAGTGGTAGTAGCCCGTCGCGACCGGCTGATTCACTGTGTCGAACAGGGTCAGGGTCGGCACGATGTCCAGCAGCGCCAGCTTCTCCACCGCTTCCGGATGGTCTAGCGCCATCCGGTGGGCGACCCGCGCGCCCCGGTCATGGCCGACGACCCGGAACCGTTCGAATCCCAGCGCCTCCATCACCTGGACCTGGTCCTCGGCCATCGCGCGCTTGGAATAGCCGGCATGGTCGGGGCCGCCGGGCGGCTTGGCGCTGTCGCCATAGCCGCGCAGGTCCGGCATGACGACGGTGAACCGTTCCGCCAGCGCCGGGGCGATCTTGAACCACATCACATGGGTCTGCGGATAGCCGTGCAGCATCAGCAACGGCGGCCCCTCGCCCGCGACCACCACATGGATGGGGCCGGCATCCGTCTCTATGAATTCCCGGCGCAGCTCGTCAGTCATGAATCTCTCCCCGATTCCAGGCCGCCGAGTGTGCCGGAGGTTGCGCGGACAGGGCAATCTCCCTAAACGGAAACTCCCTCCCCAGCTTCTCCCCTCAAACCGGGACATCGACCTTGAGCGACAATCCGATCATCAAGCCCCAGCCGATCAGCGGCTTCCCGGAATGGCTGCCGGAGGAGAAGCTGGTCGAGGAGCGGCTGCTGCGGATCATCCGCGAAGAGTTCGAGCGCTACGGCTTCACGCCGATCGAGACGCCGGCCGTGGAGCGCAAGGAGGTCCTGTCCGCCAAGGGCGTGGTGGAGAAGGAGATCTACGCGCTTTCCCGCCTCGCCGCCGGAGAGGGCGAGGACCCCTCGACCGAGATGGCGCTGCATTTCGACCTGACGGTGCCGCTGGCCCGCTATGTCGCGCAGCATTTCGGCAAGCTGACCTTCCCCTTCCGGCGCTACCAGATCCAGAAGGTCTGGCGCGGGGAACGGCCCCAGGCCGGTCGCTTCCGCGAATTCCACCAGTGCGACATCGATATCGTCGGCAACAACTCTCTAAGCGCGCTGAACGACGCGGAGATCCCGTGCGTCATCCACGCCATCTTCAGCCGGATCGGCATCGGCCGGTTCGTCATCCGGATCAACAACCGGAAGGTCCTGCAGGGCCTGCTAGAGCATTATGGTGTCGCGGCGGCGCGCTATGCGGACGGGCTGCGCGCCGTCGACAGTCTTGAGAAGATCGGGCGCGACGCCGTCGCCCGCGAACTGGCGGCCCAGGCCGGCATGGAGCCCGGCAAGGCCGGCGCGCTGCTGGATGCGCTGACGGGAGAGGCCGACCTGGAGGCGCTGAAACCGATCGCGGGAGACAGCGGCTTGCTGGCGGACGGGCTGGCGGACTTGGAAGAAGTCTCCGCCGGGCTTAAGGCGCTGGGCGTGTCGCAGGACTGCTGGCGGATCGATCTCACCATCGCCCGCGGGCTCGATTACTATACCGGCACGGTCTATGAGACGCAGCTTGTCGACCATCCGGAGGTCGGGTCGATCTGCTCCGGCGGCCGCTATGACGATCTGGCGTCGAACTACACCCGCCAGAAGCTGCCCGGCGTCGGCATCTCCATCGGGCTGACCCGGTTGCTGTCGCGGCTGTTCGATGCGGGGCTGCTGAAACCCGCCGGCCAGACGCCGGCCGCCGCGCTGGTCACGGTGATGGATCGCGCGCATCTGGACCGCTACCTCGCCATCGCCTCCACACTGCGGGCGGCCGGGCTGAACATCGAGGTCTATACCGAGCGGAAGAAGCTGGGCGACCAGTTGAAATACGCCGACAAGAAGGGCTTCCCCGCGGCGATCATCATCGGGGACGACGAGTTCTCCGAAGGCGTGGCGCTGGTCAAGAATCTGCGCGCCGGCACCCAGGACCGCGTGCGGCAGGCGGACCTGCCCACGACCCTGAAGGCGCTGATCGCTTCCGAGGAAGGCTGAGGGATCAGTTCGCTTCCTGCGCCTGCCACAGCCGGCGCAGCGCCTGAACCAGGTCGGCCTGTCCGCCACCGCCCAGCGTGCCGAAGAAAGCGGAATCGGTTTCCAGCACGGCCGGCATGGCCTTGTTCAGCACGTCGGCCCCGGCGTCGGTGACGCCCAGCGCCTTGGCCCGCCCGTCCTTCGCGTTCGCCGATCGCCGGACCAGCCCCGCGCCCTCCAGCGCACGGACCACCTGGCTGGTCATCATGGCGTCGGTCCGGCAGAACTGCGCCAGGCGCGATTGGCTGACGGACCCCTCCCGCCCCTCCAGCCAAGCCAGCCCGGCCAGCAGGACGAACTGCACATGGGTCAGCCCGACCCCTTCCAGCCGCGCCCTCAGCCGCCGCTGCCAGAGGTTGGTCACTTGCCAGAGAAGGAAGCCCGGACTGTTTTCGGGACGGAGGGTGGCCGTGAGGGTCGGCCAGTCGATCTCTTTGCGACGATCCAATTCCACGCTCTCGTCTGGTGAGACTTCACATCGCTGACGACATGCCCGCCGTGGGAGGCAGGAGACTCAACCATACTTAAGCGCGCTTATGTAGCGCAAGAAAATATCAGCCCTTCCTTGATTTCCGAAAATGTCAGTTGATCGCCGCCGGCAGCGGCAGCGTCCGGTCCTCCTCCCGGCCCTCGCCGTCGATCTCCAGCCTGTCGGCATGGACATCCACGACCGCGTAGGCATTCTCCGTCGCCGTCTCGACCATGCCCTGGAAGGTGACGTAGTGGACGCCGTCCAGCTCGCCATAGCCGCCGGCATGGTTGTGGCCGTTGAGATAGGCCGCGACATTGTCGAACCGGCCCAGGAGTTCGGTCACCGCCTCGGCGTTCCAGAGATTGTGCTGGTCTTCCGGATAGAGCGGATAGTGCCCCAGCACGATCACCCGCTCCCCGGCGGCGCGGCTGGCTTCCAGCCGATCTTCCAGCCAGCGGAGCTGCTCCTCTCCCAGCCCGCCGTTCCAGCGCTTGGCGTTGACGGCGCCCTGCGCCGTCAGCGCGTCCAGCATCGCGACCGACGCCGCGTGACGCTCGGTTCTCTCCGGATTGGCGAACAGGCTGAGGTCGTTGCCGTCCAGCACGATGAACCGCCAGCTCTCATGCTCGAAATCGTAATAGCGCGCCTCCAGCCCCAGCCGGTCGGGGACGGAGGCCAGATAGTCCGCCGCCACGTCGAAATCATGGTTGCCCAGCGCGAAATAGGCCGGATGCTCCAGCCGGCCATAGATCGGCAGCAGATGATCGAAGCTCTCGAAATGACGGTCGATGACGTCGCCGACGGTGATGACGAACTCCAGATCGCGCCCGTTGAAATCCTCCACTGCTTCGGAAAGCTTCCACAGGCTGTTGCCATAGTAGCGGGTGCCCTTCGGCGGCACGGGCGCGTATTGCGGGTCCGCGACCAGCCCGAAGCGGAAAAGCGGCTCCTCCTGGGCGGCCGCGCCCGCGACGTTCAGGAGAAGGGCCGCCGCAGCGAGGACGGGAATTGGGAATCGGCACATGACGGTCATCCGGCTGGCTGGTTGGAGGGATTGTTCCAGCCTACGCCGGGGCCGCTACAGCCCGGTGACGACGGGATGACGTTTCGCCGATTCCGCCCGTCCTGCCCTCGTCAGGCATCGCGGTGATGAGGCTCGATCTCCTCCGCCGCCACGCCTTCCGGATGCTGAGCGGTCGGCGTCGGCTCGTCCCAATAGTGGCATGCGGCTACGTGCTTCGGCCCGACATCGTAGAGTTCCGGGGCGATCTGGGCGCATTTCTCCCGCGCCTTGGGGCATCGCGTGCGGAAATAGCAGCCCGATGGCGGGTTGAGCGGGCTCGGCAGGTCGCCGGTCAGCACGATCCGCTCCTTGGATCGCTCGGCGTCCGGGTCGGGCAGCGGCACGGCGGAGATCAGCGCCTGGGTGTAGGGATGGCGCGGATGTTCGTAAAGCTCCGCCCTGTGCGCGATCTCCGCCACCTTGCCCAGATAGAGCACCATGATCCGGTGGCTGATATAGCGGACGACCGAGAGGTCGTGGCTGATGAAGATCAGCGACAGGCCGAATTCCCGCTGCAGGCGCATCAGCAGGTTGACGATCTGACTCTGGATCGAGACGTCCAGCGCCGACACCGGCTCGTCGCAGATGATCAGTTTCGGCTTCAGGATCATCGCCCGGGCGATGCCGATGCGCTGCGCCTGTCCGCCGGAGAATTCGTGCGGGTAGCGATTGATCATCTCCGGCACCAGGCCGACATGGGACATGGTTTCCCGGACCCTGTCGCGCACCTGCTGGCGGGAAAGCTTCGGCTCGAAGGTCTGGAGCGGCTCGGCGATGATGTCGCCGACCGTCATGCGGGGATTGAGGGAGGCCAGCGGATCCTGGAAGATGATCTGCATGTCCCGGCGCTTGGCCCGTATGGCGCTGTCGGATAGCCTGGTCAGATCCTCCCCCATCCACACGACCTGGCCCTCGGTCGGCGTGATGAGCTGGAGGATCGCGCGGCCGAGCGTGGACTTGCCGCAGCCGCTTTCCCCCACCACGCCCAGCGTCTCGCCGGGGCGCAGTTCCAGGCTGACGCCGTCCACCGCCTTCAGCTGGTCGCGCTCCTTCGACAGGAAATGGCGCTTGGGCATCGGGAAATGGACCCGCAGGTCGCGGACGGTCAGCAGCGGCGCGGCAGCCGCGCCCGTTTCCGTCCTGCTCGCCCGGTCGGTCGTCTGATCGGTCATAGGCTTTCCAGATGGCAGGCCTTCGCGCGGCCGGGGGCGAACGGCGCCAAGGGCGGTTCCTCGTTCACGCAGCGGTCGAAGGCGTAGGGGCAGCGCGGGCGGAAATTGCAGCCCGACGGCAGGTGCTGAAGGTTCGGCGGCTGGCCCTGGATGGTCGGCAGCTCGCGCCCGATCTCGTCGGTCAGTCGCGGCATGCTCTTCAGCAGTCCCTCGGTATAGGGGTGCTGCGGACGGTAGAAGATATCCTCCACCGCGCCCGTCTCCACGATCTTGCCGGCATACATCACCATCACCCGGTCCGACAGGCCGGCGATGACGCCCAGATCGTGGGTGATCATGATGATCGAGGTGCTGAATTCCCGTTTCAGGTCGCGCATCAGATCCAGGATCTGAGCCTGGACCGTGACGTCCAGCGCCGTCGTCGGCTCGTCGGCGATCAGGAGGTCGGGTTGGCAGAGCAGCGCCATCGCGATCATCACTCGCTGGCGCATGCCGCCGGAGAATTCGTGCGGGTACATCCTGATGCGCCGCTTCGCCTCCGGGATGCGCACCAGGTCCAGCATCTCCACGGATTTCGCCAGGGCCTGCTTCTCGCTCATCCCCTGGTGCTGGACCAGCACCTCCGTCATCTGCTTGGCGATCTTGAGGTAGGGGTTCAGCGAGGTCATCGGGTCCTGGAAGATCATCGACATCTTCGACCCGCGAATGCGGTTCAGCTTCGCCGGAGCGAGCCCCAATATCTCCTGCCCGCGATATTTGACGCTGCCGGTCGCGCGGCCGTTGGTCGCCAGCAGCCCCATGATCGACATGAATATCTGGCTCTTGCCCGAACCGCTTTCGCCGACCACGCCGATCGTCTCGCCCTGGCGGATATCGAAGCTGACGCCGTTGACTGCCCGCACCTCCCCCTCCGGCGTGGAGAAGCGTGTCTCCAGCCGGTCGACGGCCAGCACCGCCTCCTCCGCATCCCTGTCCGGGGCGGAGGAGGCGTTCGTTCTTTCCATTACGGGCTGGGTCACGGTCATCGGTCCTTCGGGTCCAGCGCGTCGCGGATGCCGTCGCCGATGAAGTTGAGGCAGAACAGCGTCGCGGCGAGGAAGGTCGCGGGGAAGAGCAGCATCCAGGGCGCGTTATGGATGTTGTTGGCGCCGTTGCTGATGAGGACGCCCCAGCTTGTCAGCGGCTCCTGAACGCCGAGGCCGAGGAAGCTGAGGAAGCTTTCCAAGAGGATCACCTTCGGCACCGTCAGCGTCATGTAGACGATCACCGGCCCCAGCGTGTTGGGGATGATGTGCCGGCGGATGATGTTGAAGTTTGAGACGCCGCAGGCGTGCGCCGCCTCGATGAACTCCTTCCGCTTCAGCGACAGGGTCTGGCCGCGGACGATGCGCGCCATATCCAGCCATTCCACCGCCCCGATCGCGACGAAGATCAGGATGATGCTGCGGCTGAAGAAGACCAGCAGAAGGATGACGAAGAACATGAAGGGCAGCGAATAGAGCACGTCGACGATGCGCATCATGATGCTGTCGACGCGGCCGCCCATGAAGCCCGCGGTGGCCCCCCAGGTCACGCCGATGATCAGGCTGACGATGGTCGCCACCAGCCCGACCATCAGCGATATCTGACCGCCCTGCATGACGCGGACCATCAGGTCGCGCCCGGTTTCGTCCATGCCGAAATAGTGCCCGGCCGCCCAGTCCGGCGGGGCCTGGATGCGGTCCCAGAAAATCTGGTCGATCTCGAACGGGACGAACCAGGGGCCGGCCACGCAGAAGAGGGCGATCAGGCCCAGCACGATTGCGCTGACGATCGCCGGCTTGTTGCGCTTCAGCCGCCGCCAGGCGTCCGACCACAGGCTGCGACCCTTGATCGTCGTCGGCTCGTCGGCCGGAAGTACGGTTTGCACCGTCATGGGTTTCCTCCTTCCGTCAGTCGTACCGGACCCTGGGGTCCAGCAGGCCGTAGACGAGGTCGACCAGGAGATTGAATCCGATGATCAGCGCGCCGTAGAAGATGACGACGCCCATGACCAGCGTGTAGTCGCGGTTGAGCGCGGCCTGGACGAAATAGCGGCCGATGCCGGGCATGCCGAAGATCTGTTCGATCACCACCGACCCGGTGATGATCGCCGCCGTCGCCGGCCCCAGATAGGAGACGACGGGCAGCAGCGCCCCCTTCAGCGTGTGCCGCACGATCATCACCCGCTCCGGCAGCCCCTTGGCCCGCGCCGTCCGGATGAAGTTAGACCGCAGCACCTCGATCATGCTGGCGCGCGTCATCCGGGCGACATAGGCCACCTGCGGCAGCGTCAGCGCGACGATCGGCAGGATCTTGTATTCCCAGGCCCCGCTGCCCCAGCCACCGGCCGGCAGCCAGCCGAGTTGCACCGCGAACAGCATCACCAGCAGGGGGGCGACGACGAAGTTCGGGATCGTGATGCCGACCATGGCGAGGCTCATCACCCCGAAATCGGCGCTGCTGTTCTGCTTGAGCGCGGCAATGGACCCCAGCGTCGTGCCGATCAGGACGGCCAGCAGGATTGCGGTGCCGCCGAGCTGCATCGACACCGGGAAGCCCTGAGCGATGAGCTGGTTGACCGAGAAGTCGAGATATTTGAACGACGGGCCGAGATCGCCCCGCAGCACGTCCGCCAGATAGTTCAGGTACTGGAGGATCAGCGGGTCGTCCAGATTGTAGGCCGCCCTGAGGTTTTCCTCGATCTGCGGCGGCACCCGCCTTTCGGCGGAGAACGGGCCGCCCGGCGCCAGCCGCACCATGAAGAAGGTGATGGTGATGATGATGAGCAGCGTCGGTATGGCTCCGAGCACTCTGCGTACTGAATAACTGAGCACGGGCCTGGCCCCAATTTGACATAATGCGAAACGGCATCCGCTGATCGCGGCCGGTCGTTTCGTGCGGTCGTCGAAAAAAGGCGGGGCTCTTCCCGCGCCGGGATCAGCGTCGGAAAGAGCCCCGGATATTCATGGTCGCGTCAGCGCGAAACGCTCAGATAGCGCGAGGCGTGCCGGTCCATGATGTTGTCTTCCCAGCCCGACACGGCGGACGAGACCAGATGCTGCTGCGTATAGTAGTAGATCGGGATGATCGGCATCTCCGACAGCATGATGCGCTCGGCCTCCTCCAGCAGGTCGGAGCGGGCTTCCATGTCCTGCTCCGTGGCGGCTTCCGCCACCAGCCGGTCATATTCGGCGTTCTGCCAGCCGGCCGGATTCATCTGGCCGATATCGCCGCGCAGATATCCGGCGAATGTATTCGGATCGTTGTAGTCGCCGATCCAGCCGGCACGGACCACGTCGAACTGCAACTCGTCGCGGCTGTTGAGGTAGGTGCCCCATTCCTCGTTCCGCAGCGTGGCGTTGATGCCCAGCGTCTGCTTCCACATCGCCGCGATGGCGATCGCGATGTTCCGGTGATTGTCGTTGGTGTTGTAGAGGATCTCGATGTCCAGCGGCTCGTCGACGCTGAAGCCCGCCTCCTCGTACTTCTCGACCGCCAGCGCGTTGCGCTCCTCCTGGGTCATCGCTTCCCATTCGTCGAGCTGCTGGGGCTCGTAGTTGGCGATGCCGGGCGGCACCCATCCATAGGCCGGGATCTCGCCGCCCTTGGTGATCTGCTTGGTCAGGATCTCCCGGTCGATCGCCAGGAACATCGCCTGACGCAGCGGGATGTTGTCCTTGAACGGCTCGATCTGGGTGTTGATGCCGTAGAAATAGTTGCCGAGATAGACGGTGTTGTGGAACTCCTCGGCCAGGTTCTCCTCGATCCACGGGATCTGGGAGGCCGGAACGTCATAGGTGATGTCCAACTCGCCGGCGCGGAACCGCTGAAGCTCGTTCTCCTGATCCTCGGTCGGATAGTAATAGATCGCGTCCAGCGACACGTTCTCCGCATCGTGGAAATCGGGATTCTTCTCCAGCTTGATGTGGCCCTGCGGCACCCATTCGGTGAGGACGAAGGCGCCGTTGCCGACGAAGTTCTCCGGCTGGGTGAAGGAATCGGGATGCGCCTCGATGGAGGGCATGTGGACCGGGTACGCCATATGGTGCGCCAGCAGGCCGATGAAGTACGGCGTGGGGCTTTCCAGCGTCACTTCCAGCGTTCTGTCGTCGATTGCGACCGCGCCGAGCTGAGTGATGTCGGTGATGGAGCCTTCGTTGATCGCCTTGCCGTTCTTGATCGGCCACAGCATGAAGGCGTAGTCGGCGGCGGTTTCGGGATCGAGGCCGCGCCGGAAGCCGGCGACGAAATCATGCGCCGTGACGGGCGTACCGTCCGACCACATGGCGTCGTCGCGCAGGTGGAAGGTATAGACCAGCCCGTCATCGCTGACGTCCCAGCTTTCGGCGACGCCGGGGATGATCGTCCCGTCCGCCGCCTCTGCCGTCAGCCCTTCGTAGATGTCGCGCTGGATGTTGGATTCCGACACGCCGGAGGATCGGTGAACGTCGAGTGATTCGGGCTCTGCGGCGTTGCCGCGATGAAGCGTGCCGGCGGCCTCTGCGGCGAAGGCGGTGGAGACGAGAAGCGCGGCCGTCAGCGCGGCGCGCGTCGTCAGCTTGCGGATGTGACTCATCGAGGAGTGCCTCTTTCTGTTCGTAACTGAGTTTCTTCTGCGGAAACGGCTCATCTATTCCGTGTCCAGACGCCGGTTTCGACACCCGGCTTTAGAGGTCACGGTAATCCCGCCGAAATCCGCCAGCAAACAAAATCTACGATATGGAAAGAGTAAGGAATCTCCGTTCCCGATCACGCCCGCCGGGTTTCATGAAGAAACCAAAGCACCGCCGTCAGCAGCAACAATGCTCCGGCCTGATGCGCCGCCGCCAGCGGGATGGGAACGCGCATCAGCAGCGTCCCGACGCCGAGAGAGACCTGCAAAAGGACCATGGCGGCGACCGAAGCGGCCGCGGTCGCGGCCCGCCCGCTCAGGCCTTCGATCCTCCCCCGCACCCAGAGCAGCAGCAGGAAAAGCGCCGTCGTCTGCGCCAGCCACCGGTGCGTGAACTGCACCATGGCGGTATTCTCGAAGAAGTTTATCGAAGGCGGGTTGAGGCTCCAGGCCTCCGGCGGCAGGACGTGTCCGTCCATCAGCGGGAAGGTGTTGTAGGCCATCCCGGCGTCCAGGCCGGCCACCAGCGCGCCCCAGAAGGCGGTGGCCCCGACCATCGCCAGCGCCGCCCATCCATGCAGCCTGAGCGAGCGGGAGACGATTGCCCCGTCGCCCTTCGGCCGGAGGAGGCCGAAGCCCACCCAGACCAGCAGCAGATAGATCAGGATCGCGGCGGAGAGATGGGCCGCCAGCCGGTACTGGCTGACCGACGGCCGGTCGACCAGGCCGCTCATCACCATGTACCAGCCCAGCGCGCCCTGGAGCCCGCCGAGCGCGAGGAGGCCCAGCAGCTTCCATTTCAGCGTCCCGCCCCGATCGGCGCGTCCGATGTCGCCCCGCAGCCAGAACCAGAGGAGCGGCAGGGCGAAGACCAGCCCGATCAGCCGGCCCCACAGCCGATGGAACCATTCCCAGAAATAGATCCCCTTGAATGCGGCCAGGCTCATGCCCGCATTCTCCAGGACATATTCCGGCGTCTGCTTGTAGAGGTCGAAGACCTGGTTCCAATCCGCCTGGTTCAGCGGCGGGATCGCGCCGATCAGCGGCTCCCACACCACCATGGAAAGCCCGCTTTCCGTCAGCCGCGTGATCGCCCCGATGACCGCCATGGCGAAGACCATGAAGGCGCAGACAAACAGCCATGCCGCCAGGCGGCGGACGCTGGCGGTCGAGGCGGGAATCGCGGGGGCTGTATCGGTGACGGCGGCCAATTCGGATGACGATCTGGTTGGGGATGGCCGCTATATGGGCCGTCGGCCGCGCGATCGTCAAACCGCGCATCCGCGTCCGTGCGTCGCATCATATTATACTAATTAAAATTGTTATTACTGAATATTTTTGAATGTGAATTGTAATTTCGGATGCGATAGACCATCATCAAACATGTGTTATTGACGATCTAATAACACATCGAACGTGTGGATAAGCCGATGCCCGATATTTCATACTCCCTTCCCGCGCGTCCGGCCAAGCTTTCGAAGGTCGAGGCGATCAAGGAGGAAAGCCGTCAGCTTCGCGGTGCGATCGCGGAGACGCTGGGCGATTCCGCCGCCGACAAGTTCGAGGAGTCGGAGGTCCAGCTTCTCAAGACCCATGGCATCTATCAGCAGTTCGACCGCGACACCGCGACCGAACGCAAGCAGGCCGGGCTTGAGAAGGAACATCAGTTCATGGCCCGCGTCCGCATTCCGGCGGGCCGGCTGACGGCCGACCAGTATCTGAAGCTGGACGGGTTCGCCGACGATTACGCCAACGGGACGCTGAGGATTACCACCCGGCAGACCTTCCAGTTCCACGGTGTCCTGAAGGGCGACCTTCACGAGTTGATCCACGCCATCAGCGGCGAACTGCTGACGACCATGGCCGCCTGCGGCGACGTGGTCCGCAACGTCACCGCGACCCCGGCCCCCATCCGGGACGAGGTGCATGCGACGCTCGACCGGACGGCAGCACTCCTCTCCTCCGTCCTGCTGCCCCGGACCACCGCCTATCACGATATCTGGGTGGATGGGGAGAAGGTCACCGGCGACGCGGTGGAGGAGCCGCTCTACGGCGCGACCTACCTGCCGCGGAAGTTCAAGATCGGCCTCGCCACCCCGGACGACAATTCCATCGACCTGTTCACCAACGATCTGGGCGTCATCGCCCATTTCGACGGCCAGCGGCTGGAGGGCTGGACGCTCGCCGTCGGCGGCGGGCTGGGCATGACCCACAACAAGCCGAAGACCTATCCCCGCCTCGCCACGCCGCTCCTGTTCGTGGAGCCGGACGGGCTGCTGCCGGCGGTGGAGGCGGTGATCAAGGTCCAGCGCGACCATGGCGACCGCGCCGACCGCAAGCACGCCCGGCTGAAATACCTGCTGGATGAGATGGGGCTGCCCTGGTTCAAGGCCCGGGTGGAGGAGCATGCCGGCCGGACCTACGATCCGCCGCGCCCGCTGCCGCGCTTCCGCATCGTCGACCATCTGGGCTGGCATACCCAGGGCGACGGGAAATGGTATCTGGGCGTACCGGTCCCCAGCGGCCGCGTCGCCGACATCGGCGACAGCCGCATCCGCGCCGCCCTCCGCACGATCGTGGAGACGCACCAGCCCTCCATCGTCCTGACGCCGGCGCAGGACATCCTGCTGGCCGACATAGCGGAGGACGCGAAGGAGGCGGTGGAGAAGATCCTGCGCGACCATGGCGTAACGTTGGCCGGCGACCTGTCGCCGCTGGAGCGCTGGGCGCTCGCCTGCCCCGCCCTGCCGACCTGCGGCCTCGCGCTCACGGAGGCGGAGCGGGTCCGCCAGCCGCTGGTCGCCGGCATCCTGGAGCGCCTCACCGCCTACGGGCTGGAGCGGGAGACGATCTCGCTGCGCATCACCGGCTGCCCCAATGGCTGCGCCCGGCCCTATGCCGGGGATATCGGGCTGGTCGGCCGGATGCCGGGCTATTACGCGCTCTATGTCGGCGGCGATTTCGAGGGCACGAGGCTGAATTTCCGCCTGCTGGACAAGGTGGGCGAAAGCGAGGTGCCGACCGTTCTGGACCCGCTGTTCAAGGCATTCTCCGCCGAACGTCAAGGACCGGAAGGCTTCGGCGACTGGTGCGGCCGGATGGGCCCGGCGCATCTTGCGGCCCTGATCGACGAAACCATGCCCGCGGTGAGCATCTGATGATCCCGATCATGCTGGACCCCGCCCAGGTGCGGATAGCCGTCATCGGCAAGGGCGAACTCGCGGCCCGCCGTCTCAGCCAGTTGATAGAGGGCGGCGCGCTACACCTCACGGTCTTCTCGACCGATCCCGTCGCGGAACTGACGGGGCTGGCCGGCGACCGGCTGATCCGCCGCCTGCCGGAGACGGAGGAGCTTGGCCTTTTCTCCGTCGTCTGGATCGTCGACGTCCATCCCGCAACAGCCGAACGCCTCGCCCGCGCCGCGCGGGCGGCCGGCGCGCTTGTGAATGTGGAGGATGTGAAGGATCTCTGCGACTTCCACTCCCCCTCCATCGTCCGGCGCGGCGATTTGCTGTTGACCGTCTCCACCGCCGGCCGCAGCCCCGGCCTGGCCGCCCGCATCCGCCGGCATCTGGAGCGGACCTTTGGCCCCGAATGGGGCGGCCGGCTGGACCGGCTGGCCGGCCAGCGGGACGATTGGCGGGCGGAGGGCAAGGCGCTGCCGGAGGTCGCGCGGCTGACCGAAGGCTTCATCGATCGCGAAGGATGGCTGCCGTGACCGTTTCCGCTGCCCGCTTCGACGATGCCGCGCCTCTGGAGGACAGGGTTGCCCACCTCCGCGCCGCCAACAGCGACCTGCACGGGCAGGAGCTGGTCCGCGCCATGGTGACGGGGGAGATGAAGGGACGGATCGCGCTCGTCTCCTCCTTCGGGGCGGAAAGCGCGGTGCTGCTGGACATGGTGGCGGAAGCCGATCCCGCCACGCCGGTCGTCTTCCTGGACACGCTCAAGCTGTTCCCGCAAACGCTCGGCTACCGCGACGCGCTGATCGACCGGCTGGGCCTGACCGACGTGCGCACCATCCAGCCGGCCGACCGCGACCTGACGCGCCACGATCCGGACGGCACGCTCTGGTCCATCGATCCGGATTTCTGCTGCCACATCCGCAAGACCGATCCGCTGGACGCGGCGCTTTCCGGCTTCGCCGGCTGGATCACCGGCCGCAAGCGGTTCCATGGCGGCAAGCGCGCCACATTGCCGACCATAGAGGGCGACCCGCTGACCGACCGGCTGAAGATCAACCCGCTGGCGCCCTGGACACCGGACGACATCGCCCGCTACCTGGCCGATCGCGACCTGCCGGTCCACCCGCTGGTCGATGACGGCTTCCTGTCGATCGGCTGCCAGCCCTGCACCCGCCGGGTCGGTCCCGGCGAGGATGTCCGCGCCGGGCGCTGGGCATGGCTGGACAAGACCGAATGCGGCATCCACGGCGAGGGCATCTGAGATGGCGCATCCTTTCGCCCTTCCCGACTTCCAGCCCGGCACGGTCTGGCTGGTCGGCGCCGGCCCCGGCGATGCCGGGCTGCTCACGCTGCTGGCGCTGCGCGCGATAGAAAGCGCCGATGTCATCGTCCATGACGCGCTGATCGGCGACGACATATTGTCGGCCGCCCGTCCCGGCGCGCTGATCGAGGATGTCGGCAAGCGGGGCGGCCGCCTATCCCCGAAGCAGGCGGAGATCACCGCGCGCCTGATCGCGCACGCAAGCGAGGGCCGCCGCGTCCTGCGCCTGAAGGGCGGCGACCCGTTCGTCTTCGGGCGCGGCGGGGAAGAGGCGCTGGCGCTGGCCGAGGCCGGCGTGCCTTTCCGGATCGTTCCCGGCGTCACGGCGGGAATCGGCGGCCTGGCCTATGCCGGCATCCCGGCGACCCATCGCGGCATGGCGAGCGCCACGGCCTTCGTCACCGGCCATGGCGCGGCCGGGACGGTGCCGGAAGATGTCGACTGGCCGGCGCTCGCCCGCGGCGCGCAGGTCATCGTGCTCTATATGGGGCTGCGCACGCTGGAGGATATCGCGACGAGGCTGATGGAGGGTGGCCGCTCCCCCATGACGCCTGTCGCCATCGTCTCCAACGCCTCCACGCCGCGCCAGACGGTCGTCACGACAAGCCTCGTCCGCTGCGCTCGGGAATCCCGCCGCCTCAACGCGAAAAGCCCCGCCATTATCGTGGTGGGGGAGGTCGCGCGGCTGCATGATCTGCTCGCCCCCTGGCAGCAGATCAGCCCGAACGGGGAGACCGTCGCCGATCTGGCGGCCACGCCCGCTACCGCCGCCGCGCAGGCTTGAGAATGGAACGCCAATGCCAGCCATGCGGCATGGGAAAGTGGCGTTCTTCGCCGGCCGCCCCTATATCCGGGGCGGGCCGTTCCGTTTGAATTTTTTGTAGAAGATCGCTCGCGTCCGGTGGACGCGCGCCCTAGCTTTGAATGATGGATGCCATGCCAAAAGACGTCATCACCACGGTTTCCACCGATGTCATCGTTATCGGCGCCGGTCCGGTCGGCCTGTTCGCGGTGTTCGAACTGGGACTCCTCGACCTGAAATGCCATCTGGTCGACATCCTGGACAAGCCGGGCGGCCAGTGCGCCGAGCTTTATCCTGAGAAACCGATCTACGACATTCCGGGCCTGCCCGTTGTGACGGGGCAGGAGTTGACCGAACGCCTGCTGGAGCAGGGCAAGCCCTTCTCCCCGCAATTCCATCTCGGCCAGATGGCCGAGCGGCTGGAGAAGACCGAAGACGGCAAATGGCGGCTGGAAACCGACGCCGGCACGGTGCTGGAGGCCCCGGTGATCGTCATCGCCGCCGGCGGCGGCAGCTTCGTGCCCAAGAAGCCGCCGATCCCCGGCATCGACGCCTATGAGGACAAGTCGGTTTTCTACGCCGTCCGCAAGATGGACCGGTTCCGCGACAGGAACATCCTGATCGCCGGCGGCGGCGACAGCGCGCTCGACTGGACGCTGAACCTGCAGCCGATCGCCTCGAAGACGGCGCTGGTGCATCGCCGCGACGATTTCCGCGCCGCGCCGGACAGCGTGCTGAAGATGCGCGCCCTGGTCGCGGAAGGCGCGATGGACCTGCACATCGCGCAGATCACCGAGTTGCATGGAACGGACGGCCAACTGGAAGCGGTGTCGCTGAAGGGGCCGGACGGCGTCACCCAGATCGAATGCGACACGCTGCTGGCCTTCTACGGCCTGACCATGAAGCTGGGGCCGGTCGCGCGGTTCGGCCTCAACCTACACGAGAACCTAATTCCGGTGGATACGGAGAAGTTCGAGACGTCGGAGTCGGGCATCTTCGCCATCGGCGACATCAACACATATCCCGGCAAGCTGAAGCTGATCCTCTCTGGCTTCCACGAAGCGGCATTGATGGCCCAGTCTGCTTTCCATTACGTGAAGCCGGGCGAAAAGCTGCGCTTCCAGTACACCACCTCCTCGACCAGCCTGCAGAAGAAGCTCGGCGTCGCTTGAGGTTTTTTAGTCGTCATTCCGGACTTGATCCGGAATCCATAGGCCCTAGCCGCTTCACCGGCGCGGAGGATCGGGCGCGGACCAGCTTCCGTCGACGCCGCATGGATGCTGGATCAAGTCCAGCATGACATTTTCTTGAGGCCCCGCGACCAGGAACAAGGGCGACATGTCCGACGACTACAAGATCCATGTGACCGACCGCGAAGGTGCGGAGCATACGCTGGACGCGGTGGAAGGCTGGCGGGTGATGGAGATCATCCGGGACCATGGCCTGCCCATCAAGGCGGAGTGCGGCGGCGCCTGCGCCTGCGCCACCTGCCATGTCTATGTCGACGAATCCTGGCTGCCCCGGCTGCATGAGCAGCATCAGGAGGAGATCGACATGCTGGACGAGGCGTTCGTGGTCGAGGACAACTCCCGCCTGTCCTGCCAGATCATCTTCGCGCCGGAACTGGACGGCCTCCGGGTCACGCTCGCGCCGGAAGGTTGATGCCGGGCATGTCCAATTCGTGTATCAGGACCATCCGACAATTCGAGAGGACGATATAAGCATGAAGCTGATCATCCCGGCCCTGGGGCCATTCTACGACCGTTGGGGCGGGATCGCCGAGACGCTGCTTCGAATCGTCGTCGGCGGCGCCCTCGTCACCCATGGATATGTGAAGATCCAGGACCCGTTCGGCGCGGCCGGCATGGTGGAGGGGCTGGGCTTCTACCCCGGCGCCTTCTGGTCGCCGCTCCTGTCCGCGACGGAGTTCTTCGGCGGCATCTTCCTCGCCATCGGCTTCCTCACCCGCCCGGCCGCGCTCGCGGCGATGATCGTCCTGCTGGTCACCGTCTGGTTCCACTGGATCGTCATGGCCCAGGGCTATGCGGGTGCGGAAAAATCCATCATCTGGGCCGCCGCCTGCTTCTATTTCGTGATCCATGGCGGCAAGCGCTGGTCCGTCGACCGCCTGATCGGCCGCTCCTTCTAAGCCTCCGCCGCCCCTCCTATTCGGCCAGGATTCCCGGCTCCCCTCCGCGGTTCGCCCGCGCCTGGGCGCGGGCGCCGGGGGGCGGGGCGTTGGCGGGGCGCACCGTGGCCTCGCCGCCTTCGGCCACCACCAGCCTGTCCGTCGCCGCCTCCAGTTCCACCTCCAGCCGGGCCAGCATGACGTCCCGGCTGAGGTCGGAGGGCAGCGGCGGCAGGAATTCCACCGTGATCGTGCCCGGCTTCTTGATGAAGGACCGCCGCGGCCAGAACACGCCCGAATTCAGCGCCATCGGCAGCACCGGCAGGTCCAGCGCGTCATAGAGCGCGGCGATCCCGATCCGGTAGGGGCCCCAGACGCCGGCCGCCACGCGGGTTCCCTGGGGGAAGATGACGATCGGCCGGCCCTGCCGCGCCATCCGGCGCGCGCCGTCGATCATCGACCCGATCGCCCTCGACCGCCCTCCCCTGTTGACCGGGATCACGCCGGCCTTGGCGGCGTACCAGCCCCAGATCGGTATCCACTTCAGTTCGCGCTTCATCACCGGGGCGGGATCGTCGACCAGCAGATGGAGCTTCATCGTCTCCCATGTCGACTGGTGCTTGGCGGCCAGGATGAACGGCCCCTCCGGCACGTTTTCCAAGCCGGTGACCCGGTAGTCGAGCCCCAGCAGCGTTCTCTCCAGCCAGCTCAGGCTGCGCAGGTAGAAGCGGATCACCACCATGAAGGCGCGTCTGGGAAGCAGCAGCCCCCACAGGATCCCGACGCAGAAGATCGTGGTCCAGGCGAACAGCGCGGCATTGAACAGGAGGGAACGGAGGACGGTCATCGGCTTTCAGCGGGCCTTCGGGGCAACGGCAAGGGCGCCGTCGGTCGGCGGACCCTTCGCCCATATTCGCATCCGACGCCGGAACCTCAAGGGCGATTGGACCGAAAAGCCGTCATCATCCCGCCAGGGCGATCTTCCGCTCCCCGGGCCGGCCGACGCGTTCGGGTGGGAACAGCAGCGTCACCACGGTTCCCTTGCCGAGCGTGCTGTCGATCTTGAGCGTCCCGTCATGAAGCCGCGTCAGCGACTTGGCGATCGCCAGCCCCAGCCCCGCCCCTTCATATTTCCGGCCCAGCGACGTGTCCGCCTGGACGAAGGGCGCAGCCACCCGTTCGATCGATTCCGGCGCGATGCCGATGCCGGTGTCGATCACCTCGATCCGGCAGCCGCCATCCTCCTCCAGCGATGCCCTGATCTCCACATTGCCGCCTTCCGGCGTGAACTTGACGGCGTTGGACAGCAGGTTCAGCAGCGCCTGCTTCAGCTTCCTCTCGTCGGCCAGCAGGCGCGGGAAATTCTCCGGCACGGTTATCTTGACCTCGACGCCGCCTTCCCGCGCCCGGTCGCGCACTAGCCAGCAGCAGGCCTTGATGGAGAAGGCGAGGTCGATATCCTCCTCGCTCAGTTCCACCTGTCCGGCCTCTATCTTGGCGATATCCAGGATGTCGTTGATGACTTCCAGCAGGCGCGCGCCGCTGCGGTTGATGTCGCCGGCATAGTCGGCATATTCAGCCGTCCCCACCGGCCCCAGCGCCTGGTCGCGAATGATTTCCGAAAAGCCGATGATGGCGTTGAGCGGCGTGCGCAGCTCATGGCTCATATTCGCCAGGAATTCCGATTTCGACCGGTTGGCGAGTTCTGCCAGCTCCTTGGCGGCGGTAAGTTCCTCCGCCGTCCGGCGTTCGTAGGTGATGTCGCGCAGGGTCAGCACCATGCCGTTGACGGCGGGGTCGGACAGCAGGTCCCGGGCGCTGACGTCGAACAGCCGGCGGTCCCCGTCCGACCGCACCAGCCGCCATTCCAGGGCCGCCGCCCCGTCGCGGGCCAGCATGTCCAGCGTCAGGTCGACTTCCCGCCGGTCCTGCGGATCGACCAGGTCGGTCAGGCACAGATCGACCAGCGTGTCGGGTTCGATCCCCAGCACCGCCACCGCCGACGGGCTGGCGAAGGTGATGCGATGGTCATCGTCGACCACCACGATCAGGTCGAAGCTGTTCTGCACCAGCGACCGGAACCGTCTTTCAGACGCCTGAAGCGCCAGCGCCTCCCGTTCGCTGAAGGCGGCGAATCGCCGCTCGATCCTGACCGCCAGCACGCCGAAGCCCAGGATGCTGATCGTCACGATCGCCACGGTCGCGCCCAGCAGGTCGCCATCTATGGTGGATCGTAGCCCGACCACCATGGGCAGCGGAACCAGCGTCAGCGCCGCCATGCCGGTGTAGTGCATGCCCGATATGGCCGCGCCCATCGCGCCGGACGCCGCTATCTTCCAGCTGAGCCCGCGCTGGTTGAACGCCAGCCACAACGCCGTCGTCGCGGCCAACACCGCGATCAGGACGGAAAGCGCCACCAGCCCCGGATCGTAGTTGGTCGTCGCATCCATCCTCATCGCCGCCATGCCGGTATAATGCATCGCGGCAACGCCCAGGCCGGTGACGGTCCCGGCCCCGCCGATGACGGCCGGACGAGCGCCCAGCCAGGCGGTCAGCGACAGCCCCAACCCGACGAAGCATATCGCGATGACCAGCGAGGCAGCCGTGAGGAAGGGTTCGTAGGTAACCGGCATCGGGGCGTTCATGGCCAGCATGCCGATGAAGTGCATCGACCATATGCCCCCGCCCAGCGCCGTGGCGGCGCTGGCCAGCCAGGCGGCGCGCCGCCAGCCTGCCGCGGCGGCGACCTGTCCGGCGATATCCAGCGCAGTGAACGAGGCCAGCACGGCCACCACGATGGAGAGCCCCATCAGGATCGGGTCGTGGTGGGCATGGATGGCGTGGTGGTGCATTCGGCCGCCGCGGGGTTGCTGGTGCGACCATTAACGCTCAAGGAAGGTTAATAAAATATGATGTACTTTACAGGATGGCCGTCCGCACCAGCGCCGCCAGGTATTTGTGGTATTCGGAGATCAGGAGGGCGGTCGTTCCGGGCCAGCGCCACCACTCCTTCAGATAGACGTTCGGCGGCGCCACCGGGTGCGGCAGGATCTCGATCTCCGGCAGCGCCTCGTCGAATTCCACCAGGCTGCGCGGCATATGGTAGTTGGCCGTAACCAGCCTCAGCGTCCGGTAGCCCTGCTCCCGCATCCAGGCCGCCGTCTCCAGTGCGTTGCCGCGCGTATCGTCGGCGGCGTAGCCCAGCGTGATGCAGCATTCCAGCTCCGCCGGCGCCTGGCGCGACAGGCGCAGCAGTTCCGCCACCTCGACCCCGGCATAGACGCCCGACACGAACAGCTTGTCCGCCCGGTCGTCCGCCAGGAGCGCCAGCCCCGCCGGCAGGCGCTCCCGCCCACCGGTCAACACGACGATCGCGTCGGTGCGCCGGTCGTCCGCCGGCGGCGTGGCGGACGCCATGTCGGCGAACCAGATCAGCCCGCCCAGCCAAACCGCGCCCAGGATCACCGCCGCGAAGGGCAGCATCCGGACCGCAACCCGCCAGAAGCGGTGATGGCGGCGGGACCGGCGGCGAGCGCGATGGAAGGCGGTGGAGGACATCAGCTTCAGAATATCCGGGAAAGCGCGAGCCTGACGGCGATCCGCGCCGAAATGGCGGCCAGCAGCGCGGCGGCGGCCGGCACCGCCAGCAGCACGAGCGCGCTCCCCACATCCAGCGAGAAGGAAGGCAGCAGACCACCGCCCCCGCGCGGCAGCGCGGCCTGCAGCAGGACGAGCGTCGCCAGCGCCAGCAGCGTTCCAGCGACCGCGCCGCGAACGGCCAGCCTCAGCGCATGGCCCTGGAACTGCCGGGCGACATAGGAATCCGTCGCCCCCATCAAATGCAGGAGGTCGATCACCGGGCGGTGGATGGCGAAGCCGGCGCGGGTGGCGAAGATGACCGCCGCCATCATCGACAGCGCCGCCAGCAGGATGAAGGCGGCCGCCACAGCCTTGACCGTGGTCGCCACGGTCAGCAGGTCGCGCCGCCATTGGCCATGGTCGTCCACCAGCGCCCCCGGCGCTGCCTCGGCCAGCGCGGCTTCCAGCGCCGCCGGATCGACAGCCGGTTCTCCCGCCAGGGTCACGTCGATCAGCACAGGGACCGGGAGATCGCCCAGATTGGCGTCCGGCCCCAGCCAGGGGGCTAGCAGCCGGCCGATGGCGTCATCGTCCAGGACGGTCGCGCCGGCGACGCCCGGCCATGCCGTCAATATCTCCATGATCGCGGCCAGCGTATCGGGGCGTTCATCCGCCGGCAGCGTGCCCGGAAGCTCCACCGTCATCGCTCCCGACAGGCCGCGGTCCCATCTCTCCGCCAGGGCTGCGGTCGACAGAGCCACGGCCAGCGCGAGGCAGGCCAGATAGACCATCGGCGCCAGGATCCAGGGCACGTAGCGGTCCGCCCCGTCCCTCCCCAGCGGCACGACATGCGCGCGTCCGGCTCTTCCTCGCTGTCTCATGCCGGTTCCCCGATGGCCGCTTCCCCCATGGCCAATTCCCCTGCCGGCCCCAGCAGCCGCCCCTGGTCCAGATGCAGGGTCGCATGGGCGAACCGGCGGATCAGCGGCTCGCTATGCGTCGCCACCAGCACGGTCGTGCCCAGCTTGTTCAACTCCTCCAGCAGGTGGAGGAGCCGCCATCCCATCGCCTCGTCGACATTGCCCGTGGGCTCGTCCGCCAGCAGGATGTCCGGCCGGTTGATGACCGCCCGCGCGATCGCCACGCGCTGCTGCTCCCCGCCGGAAAGGGTGGGCGGCCGGGCCTCCAGCTTGTCGCCCAGCCCGACCCAGCGCAGCAATTCGCGCACATGATCCAGAATCCGTCCGTCCCTGCCGCCGGCGATCCGCAGCGGCAGCGCGACGTTCTCCACCGCCGTCAGATGGTCCAGCAGGCGGAAATCCTGGAAGACGACGCCGATTCTCCGGCGCAGCGCCGGCAATTCCCGCCGGGGCACGCTCGCCATGTCGCGGCCCATCAGGGTGACAAGGCCGCGCGACGGGCTGTGGGCCAGCGACAGGAGGCGCAGCAGGGACGATTTGCCCGCGCCGCTGGGGCCGGTGATGAAGTGGAAGGATCCCTCCGCCAGCGTGAAGCTCACATCCTGCAGCACTTCCGGCCCGGCGCCGTAGCGCATGCCGACATTCTCAAAACGGATCAACGGCGACCCTGCCTTCCTCGTCACAGTCGCGCGGCCGGCCATGGCGCGCGAGGGCGAGACCTTACCCGTCCGGCCGCCTGTTCATCAATATTTAGGGGTTCCTTGCGTAAAGCCGGAGCCGCAACCTATAACGGTCGAACCTGCCGCGCGCCTGTCCGGAAACGCCTGATGCTGCTTACCTGCCCCTCCTGCTCCACGCGCTACGCCGTCGATTCGGCGAAGCTGGGCGCGAGCGGCCGCAAGGTGCGCTGCGCCCGATGCAGTCACCAATGGTTCCAGGAGCCGCCTCCGGAGACGGAGGAGGATATCCGCCGGACCGTCTTCGCGCCGCAGCCAGAACCCACCGTCAGGCCGATCCCGCCCGGCTCCAACCTGCCGGCGACCTGGACCGGGAATCCGCCCCGCCGCACCGGCCTGGCCGCCGCCTGGACCGCGCTGGCGCTGCTGGTCGTCGGGCTTCTCGCCGTCGGCTATGCCGGCCGCGACCGGATCGTGGAATTCTGGCCGCCGGCGCTGAAGCTCTATCAGGGGCTGGGGATAGAGGTTCCGGTCGATCTCGCCACTCTCGACGGCGTCGGGCCGGGACTGACGCTGGTCGACCTGACCACCGAGCGGACCGATGGGGCGGGCGGCTCCGTCCTCTGGGTGCGCGGCAGCGTGCGCAACGATTCCGGCGCGCCGCGCACGGTCCCTGACCTGGCGGTCACGCTGACCGGCGCGGACGGCGCAGAGGCCGGCCGATGGACCTTCGCGGTCGACCCGGCCGATCTCGCCCCGGACGCCGCCGCACCGTTCGAGACCAGCTTCCGCAATGTCGGCGACGATGTCGTCGCGCTGGAGATCGCGCCCGCCGCCGAATAGGGCGGCCGGCCGGCGGCGACCGTCATGACCGATTCCCCCTTCCGCCCTCGCATCCTCATCGCCGACGACGAGGAGGCGGTGAGGGAGTTCGTCCGCCGGGCGATGGAGCATGGCGGCTACCATGCCGACGTGGCGGCGGACGGGCTCCAGGCGCTGGAGACTCTCCACCGGGGAGAGAAATACGACCTTCTCATTACCGACATCGTGATGCCCGGCCTGGACGGCATAGAGCTGGCGCTGAAGGCGGCGAAGGACTTCCCCGACCTCACCATCCTCATGATGACCGGCTACGCCGCGGAGAAGCAGCGCGCCTACGGGCTGGAAAGCCTGATCCACAAGGTCCTCTCCAAGCCCTTCTCCCTGAAGCAGATCACCGAAGCCGTACGGGAAGCGCTGCGCCGGGGTTGAGCAAAGCCGTCATGCTGGACTTGATCCAGCATCCATACGGTCTCGACGGGAGCCAGGTCCGCACCCGCTCCTTCGCCGCCGGTGAAGCGGCGGCGGCCCATGGATTCCGGCTCGGGGGCCGGAATGACCACAAGGGGAAAATTCTCACACCTTCGGCGTGCGGCCCTCCAAAATCTCCGTGAAGACCGAAGCGTCGATGTTGCCGCCGCTGAGGATGACGGCCGCCCTGCGGCCCGCATAGCGTTCCCGTTCGCGAATCAGCCCGGCCAGCGCCGCCGCGCCGGCCCCTTCGGCCAGATTGTGCGTGTCGGCATAATAGACGCGGACCGCCCCGGCGATCTCATCCTCCGTCAGGCGCAGGATGCGGGCCGCCCCGCGCCTGATGATCGCCAGCGCGTCGGGATGCGGGTCCCGGCAGGCCATACCGTCGGCGAAGGTCCGGGCGCTGTCGGTCGATGTCGGGCGGCCGGCTTCGAAGGAGAGCGCATAGGCCGGCGCCTCATCCGCCACCACCCCGACGATTTCCGTATCCAGGCCCAGCAGGTCCCGCGCGGCGATCATGCCGCAGATTCCGGACCCCATCCCGATCGGCACATAGGCGACCGCGAGGTCGGGAACGGCGGTGAACAACTCATGCGCATAGGTCGCCACACCCTTCACCAGATCGATATGGAAGGAGGGAACGAAGTGGAAATCCCGCTCCTCCGCGATCCGCCCGGCGGTGACGCGGCTTTCGTCGAAATCCTTGCCGGAGACGACAAGCTCCGCGCCCAGCCCTTCCATGGCCGCGTTCTTCTCCGTCGAGTTGCTCTCCGGCACGACGATCACGGCGGGGATGCCGAATCGGGCGGCGGCAAGGGCGATCGACTGGCCGTGATTGCCGCGCGTGGCGGAGACCACGCCCTTTGGCAGCGCGCCCGCCCGCCGCAGGCCATCCAGATAGACCAGCCCGCCGCGCAGCTTGAATGCGCCGATCGGCGTGTGGTTCTCATGCTTGACCCAGACCTTTGCCCCAGTCCGTTTGGACAGGAGCGGCCATTCATAAGCCGGCGTCTCCGGCACGACCGGCCTGACGAGGGCGGCGGCTGCTTTGAGGTCGTCGAGTGAGAACAAGGTCATCGGTATCCGGCCTTCCTGTTTTCCTTAGCCACAGCCTATGCGACCCGGTGGCGCGCGTTCCACCCTGGAAACCTCGCATCGGCTCGGAACGAAAAGAGAACAATTGATTCGGCGCCTCTGGAACCCTACTCTCATGGGTCCGGTTCAATATCGGATGGAGCGGCGGTCTCTATGACGGTGATGAGCGACATCTCCCGGCGCATCTGGGACATGAAGTACCGGTTCAAAGGGCCTGACGGCGCGCCCGGCGACCCGGAGATCCCGGATAGCTGGCGTCGCGTCGCCGATGCCTTGGCCGCCGTCGAGGCCGATTCCGGCCATTGGGCCGGACGGTTCTACGGCGTGCTGGAGACGCTGGAATTCCTGCCGGCCGGCCGCATCCTGGCCGGGGCGGGCACCGGCCGCGACGTCACGCTCTTCAACTGCTTCGTCATGGGCCGTGTGCCCGACAGCATGGCCGGCATCTTCGAGCATCTGAGGGAGGCGGCGCTGACGCTCCAGCAGGGCGGCGGCATCGGCTACGATTTCTCGACCCTCCGGCCCAGGGGCGCGCCAGTGAAGGGCGTCGGCGCGGACGCGTCGGGTCCGCTCTCCTTCATGGATGTCTGGGATTCGATGTGCCGGACGATCATGAGCGCGGGGTCCAGGCGCGGGGCCATGATGGCGACGCTCCGCTGCGACCATCCGGATATCGAGGCGTTCGTGGAGGCCAAGCAGGAGCCGGGGCGGCTGCGCATGTTCAACCTGTCCGTCCTGGTGACCGACGCCTTCATGCAGGCGATCGAATCCGATTCGCCCTGGGACCTCCTGTTCGACGGCACCGTCTACCGCACCGTCCGCGCCCGCGATCTCTGGGACCGCATCATGCGGGCGACCTATGATTATGCGGAGCCGGGGGTGATCTTCATCGACCGGGTGAATGCGCAGAACAATCTCTCCTACGCCGAGACGATCCATGCCACCAACCCGTGCGGGGAGCAGCCGCTGCCGCCCTACGGGGCCTGCCTGCTCGGCTCCGTCAATCTCGCCCGGCTGGTGCGGAACCCCTTCACGCCGGATGCTTTCCTGGATCTGGACCGGCTGGCGGAGATCGTGCCGGTCGCCGTCCGGATGATGGACAATGTCGTCGACATCTCCCGCTTCCCCCTGCCCGCCCAGGCGGAGGAGGCGCGGGCGAAGCGGCGGATCGGCCTCGGCGTAACCGGGCTGGCCGACGCCTTCCTGATGTGCGGAATCCGCTATGGCGACGCCCGGTCGGCCGCGCTGACGGAGGAATGGCTGGGCGCGGTCCGCCGCCACGCCTATCGCGCCTCGGCCGAGCTGGCGGCGGAGAAGGGGCCGTTCCCGCTCTACGATCCCGAGCGGTATGGCGATGCGCCGATGATCCGGTCGCTGGAGCCGGACATCCGCGACCTGATCGGCCGGCACGGCATCCGCAACGCGCTGGTGACCTCCATCGCGCCGACCGGCACCATCTCGCTTTTCGCCAACAACGTCTCCTCGGGCATCGAGCCGGTCTTCGCCTACGCCTACACCCGCGCGATCCTCCAGCCCGACGGCGCGCGGACGACGGAGACGGTGACCGACTACGCCGTCCAGGCCTGGCGCAACCTGTACGGCCCGGACGCGCCGCTGCCCGACCATTTCGTCGATGTGGCATCCCTGACGCCGGACGACCATCTGGCGATCCAGGCGGCCGCCCAGCGCCATATCGACAGTTCGATCTCCAAGACGATCAATTGCCCGGAAGATTTGCCGTTCGAGGCGTTCAAGGAGGTGTACGCCAAGGCGTACGCGCTGGGCTGCAAGGGCTGTACGACCTTCCGGCCGAATCCGGTCACCGGCGCGGTGCTCCAGGCCGGACCGCCGCCGGCGGAAGCCAGCAGGGCCGGACTGGACGGCGATGGGGATTCGGTGCCGCTGACCGCTGACGGCGGGCCGATGGACAGGCCAGACGCCCTGCCGGGCCGAACCTACAAGCTGCGCTGGCCGGACAGCGACCACGCCATCTACATCACCGTCAACGACACCTGGGCGGACGGCCGCCGACGGCCGTTCGAGGTCTTCATCAACTCCAAGAACATGGAGCATTACGCCTGGACGGTCGCGCTCACCCGCATGATCTCCGCCGTCTTCCGGCGCGGCGGCGACGTGGCCTTCGTGGTCGATGAGTTGAAGGCCGTGTTCGATCCGCGTGGCGGCCAGTGGATGGGCGGGCGCTACGTGCCCTCCCTGCTGGCGGCGATCGGCGAGGTGATCGAGCGCCACATGGTCGCCATCGGCTTCCTCGACCGTCCGGCCGTGCTGGCCCGAACCTCTTCGCCGGAGGCCGATGCGATGCCGAGCGTCGGGCTCACCGCCCGCTCCTGCCCGCGCTGCGGCCGGCCGGGCCTGATCCGCAGCGAAGGCTGCGACCTCTGCCCCGAATGCGGATATTCCAAATGCGGATGAAGATCGACGAGCTGACCAGCGCGGCCGACGCCGCCGAAGCCCGGCCGGACGCCGCCTCCCTCCGCCGGGCAGCGGCGGCGGCGGTCGCGCTTGCCGACGAGGCCGCCCGCAATCCCGACCTCGACCATGACCAGCGCGCCGAGGCCAGCCGGGTCGCGCGGAGCGACTATATGGCGATCGCCCGAACCGTCGCGTCCGGCGGCGGCTTCCGGCTGGAGATTCCGGGCGATGACCCCGCAGGGCCGGTGGAGATCGTCATGGAAGATGGCGGCCGGTTCGATGCGCGCGGCTTCGTCCGCAGGCTGGTGTCGGACTGGCGGCGCGTGTTCGGTGGCTGAGGGCTCACCCGCCCGCCGTCGCCGCGCGCACCCGTTTCGCCAGTTGGACGAGCGCGCGATCATGCACGCCCATCTCCTCCAGATGCTCGACGGTGTTGAAAAGATAGTCGGGGTTCGGGCCGTTCTGTCCGACCCCTCCGCCGATCACCGCCGCGGTATGGTCCAGATCCAGCCGTCCGCAATATTGGCAGTGCTTGCGGTCGACCACGAAGCAGCAGGCGGGCAGCCGTTCGATGCCGCCTTTCCCGTCCGGCAGCTCTATCCGCAAGAGGCTTGGCCGATAGACGCCGGTGACCATCTCGCGGTCCCAGAGATAGGCCAGCGTCCGGTCCATCCCCTCCGGCCTCGCCTTGAAGGCGAAGCCCCGGCAGGAGCCGCCCCGGTCGAGCCCGAGAACGAGGCCCGGCCGGTCCGGCGTCCCGCGATAGCGGTGGGAATAGACGCAGAACCGGCGATGATATCCGCGCAGCAGCGCCGGCCGACGCTCCATGAACTCGAAGCCCGGATTCCACATCAGGGAGCCATAGGCGAAAACCCAGAGCGGCTGGCCGGGAGGTACGCGGAGCGTGACCGTACGCGGGTCGGTGAAGTGCGGATCGCCCGTCGCCGGATCGATCATGACGGGCTGGGCGGGCGACAAATCGGTATCGGGACTCATGCCCCTTGATGTAATGGAAAGCAGTCCCGCGCGCCAGCCGCGACCCCGAAGGTCCCCGGCGCGTTTCCCTTTCCCGGCCTGAGAAGGACGCCCATGCGCCGCTTCAGCCGCTTCGCCCTCTTCGGTCTCGTCATCATCGCCGTCGCCTATGTCGGCTACTGGTTCTATGCCGCCTCCCTCGTCCGTTCGGGGATCGAGGACTGGATCATGGCCGAACGCCAGCGCGGCGCGACGGTGCAGGCGGGCGATATCAGCATCACCGGCTTCCCCTTCACGATCAACGCGTCCAGCCGGGACATCGCCATCACCCGGCCGGACGGACTGATGTGGGAAGCCAACGGCCTGACGGCCAGTGCGCTGCCCTGGTCATGGGAGAAGATCGACTTCACCCTGACCGGCGGCCAGCGGCTGGTCGCCCCCGGCCAGCCCATGATCACCGGCACGGCGCAGGGCGGCGAGGGGGAGGCGTGGATATCCCCCGAAGGCCGGATCATCGGCTTCAACGTGGCGCTGGACGAGGTCGTCGTGTCGGCCCCGCAGACGGCGGGGACGATCACGCTGGCCGGCGTCGATATCGGCTTCCACGAGGTCCCGTCGGGCGAGGGGGAAGGGCAGCCGGACCTCGTCATGTCGCTCGACGCGCGGGAGGCGGTGCTGCCCCAGACGCCGCTGTCGACGCTGGGCAACCGGGTCGAAAGCGCGGGGCTGGGCATCCGGATCACGGCACCCGTCCCTCAGGCCGCGCGCGCGCCGATGCTCGAGGTCTGGCGCGATTCGGGCGGGGAGGTGCTGGTCGACCGGCTGTCGCTCGATTGGGGGCCGCTGTCGCTGGACGGCGAAGGCCGGCTGACGCTCGATGAGGAGCTGCAGCCCGAAGGCGTGCTCAACGCGCGGGTCGCCGGCTTCGTGGAGTTGATCGACGGGTTGGCCGCCGAAGGCATCCTGGAGGATCGCGCCGCCAGCTTCGCCAAGGCCGGCCTCACCCTGCTGGCCGGCCCGGCCGGCGAAGACGGAACCGTCCGCCTCGCCGCCCCCATCGTCATCGAAAACGGCCACGCCTC
Source organism: Inquilinus sp. CAU 1745 (assembly GCF_039839375.1). Lineage (NCBI taxonomy): Bacteria > Pseudomonadati > Pseudomonadota > Alphaproteobacteria > Rhodospirillales > Rhodospirillaceae > Inquilinus > Inquilinus sp. CAU 1745. The sequence continues at coordinate 90,072 of NZ_JBDOQU010000010.1, read as the reverse complement.
CCTCGGCCCCGTCCCGCTGGGGCCGGTGCCCCGGATCGACTGGCGACGGTAGGGCGGCAGCGCCTCCCTCCCTCATGGTGAGCTTGTCGAACCATGTGTGCCCACGTCCTTCGACGGGCTCAGAGCCTGTGAATCTTTCGGCTGATGCGTGCTGGAATGTGATTGCCTGGGTGGGCAGGTTTTGATTCCCTGATCCGAGCGTTGTCATGGTTCGGCGAGGGGGCGATGGCTGAGGAGCTGTTCGAGGGATTCGCAGAGCATCGGGCTCCGGCGGCGGGTGCAGGCGGTGGCCGGCCTCGGCTTCGCGAGCCGGAGCGGGGCCAGATCGAGCTGCGTGCGCTGGACCTCGACAGCCTGATCGGGTCGGACCATCCGGCGCGGCTGTTCTGGGTCTATGTCGAGCGGCTCGACCTGTCGGTCCTGGAGGATCGGATCAAGGCCCGGGCGGGCCGGCCGGGGCACCCGCCGATCAGCCCCCGGCTGCTGCTGGCTTTATGGCTGTACGCGACCAGCCAGGGGGTGGGCAGCGCGCGCCTGCTGGCGGCGCTGTGCGAGCGCGATGACGGCTATCGCTGGCTGGCCGGGGGTGTGTCGGTGAACTACCACACGCTGTCGGACTTCCGGGTCGACCATCCCGACCTGCTGGACCGGCTGCTGGTCGAGCATGTCGCGGCGCTGGTCGCCGCCGGCGTCATCGATCTGGACACGCTGGCCCAGGACGGGCTGCGGGTCCGGGCCGGGGCGGGAGCATCGTCGTTCCGGCGTCGCGACACGGTGGCGCGGCATCTGGACGAGGCCCGGGCGCTGGTCGGGCGGCTCAAGCAGGAGGTGGCGGCCGACGCCGCGGCCAGCCAGCGCCGGCGCCAGGCGGCCGAGGCGCGGGCGGCGCGCGAGCGCGCGGCGCGGCTGGAAGCGGCCCTGACGGCGCTGGTTGGGATCGAGGCCAGGCGGGCGGCGGAGGCGGCCCGGCCGCGCCGGCGCAAGGCTGCGGCCAAAGCCGGAGCGAAGCCGCCGAAGAAGCCGAAGCCGCCGCGGGCCTCGACCACCGATGTCGAGGCGACGGTCATGAAGATGGCCGATGGGGGCTTCCGGCCGGCCTACAATTTGCAGATCGTCAGCGTCGCCGAACGTCAGATCGTCGTCGCCGTCGAGCCGCTGGCCAGCGGTTCGGATGGCGGCCTGATGCGGCCGATGCTCGAACGGGTCGAGGCCGCCTTCGGGCGCTGGCCCGAACGGCACCTGGCCGATGGCGGCTTCACCAAGAACGCCGACATCGAGTGGGCCTATGAGGAGGGCCGGGCGATCGCCGTGCACTGCCCGCCGATCCGGAACAGGCACAAGACCGACCCGTTCGCGCCGCGCGCCAGTGACGGCCCCGGCGTGCTGGCCTGGCGCCGGCGCATGGCCAGCGACGAGGGCAAGGCGGCCTACAGGCGCCGGGGCGTCTGCGAGTGCATCCATGCCCGGTGGCGCCACTGGAACCTCAACCGGTTCACCGTGCGCGGCCGCGCCAAGGTCAGGACCGTCTCGCTCTGGTTCGCCCTGGCCAACAACCTCCTCCAGGGCCAGCGCCTGATCGCCGCCGCCTGAACCCCAGCGAACCGCCCAAGGGGAGGCCCCACCCGCCGGTCATCGCCTCAACGGTCCGCCGCGCCCTATCAATCACCGGCCAGCACACCAATCCAAGACACCCAGGTCATGGTCGTCGCCGCGCGATACATTCACAAGCTCTCAGGATGAAGGAGGGTGGGATAAAACCCCTCCCAGCCAGCCTCACGCCTGATTGGCGTCGATGATGCCTCGGCGGATGGCGCGGGTACGGGTGAAGAGGTCCTGGAGCTTGTCGGCCTCGCCCCAGCGGATGGCGCGCTGGAGGGCGGTCAGGTCCTCGTTGAAGCGCTGGATGACGTTCAGCACGGCTTCCTTGTTGTTCAGGAAGACGTCGCGCCACATCACCGGATCAGAGGCCGCGATTCGAGTGAAGTCCCGGAAGCCGGTGGCGGAGAATTTGATGACCTCGGATTTGAGGTCGTCTTCCAGGTCCGTCGCGGTACCGACGATCGTGTAGGCGATCAGGTGCGGCAGGTGAGAGACGATCGCCAGCACCTGGTCGTGATGTTCCGCGTTCATCGTCTCGACGGTCGATCCCATGCCCTGCCACAGCCGCGTCAGCCGGTCGATTGCGGCCTCGTCCGCGCCGGGCGGCGGGGTCAGCAAGCAGAACCGCCCCTCGAACAGTTCCGCGAAGCCCGATTCCGGCCCCGAATGCTCCGTGCCCGCCAGCGGGTGGCCGGGGATGAAATGCACCGTCTCGGGCAACAGTGGGGCCAGGTCGCGGATGACCGATCCCTTCACCGACCCCACGTCGGTGACGATTGCGCCCTTCGCCAGCCCCGGCGCCATCGCCTCCGCCACCGATTTGTAGGAGCCGAGCGGCGTGCAGATCATCACGCAATCCGCCCCCGCCACCGCGACGGCGGGATCTTCATGGACGCTGTCGACGAATCCCAGTTCCAGCGCCTTGGCGCGGGTTTCCGCGCTGCGGGCATGGCCGGCGATCTCTCCCGCCAGCCCATGCTTTTTCACGGCCCGCGCGACGGAGGAGCCGATGAGGCCCAGGCCCAGCAGCGCCAGCCGCCGAAAGATCGGGGTATCGCTCACCGCCTCAACCCCCCAAGTGTCCGGACAGGAGTTCGACCAGAACGTCCATCTCCGCGTCCTGGCCGATGCTGACGCGCAGGCAGCCCGGCAGGCCGTAGGCGCCCATCTGCCTGACCAGCACGCCATGCCGCTTGAGGTGGAGCCGCGCCGCCTCCGCGTCCCGCCCGCCGAAATCGACCAGCAGGAAGTTGGCGACGGACGGGTGGACGGTCAGCCCCAGCGCCCTCAGCGCCTCGGCCGTCCGCTCACGGCAGGCCTCATTATGGGCGCGGCTGCGGTCGACGAACGCCATATCCTCCAGCGCTGCGAGGCCCGCCGCCTGCGCGGCGGCGCTGACGTTGAACGGCCCGCGCACCCGGTTCAGCACGTCGGCGATTCCCGCCGGGCAATAGCCCCAGCCGAGCCGGAGCGACCCCAGCCCGTGGATCTTGGAGAATGTCCGGGTCATCACGACATTGTCGAACCGGTCGACCAGGGCCGAGCCGTCGGCATAGTCGTTGCGGTTCATGTATTCGGCGTAGGCCGCGTCGATGACCAGGATGACGTTGGGCGGCAGGCCGGCATGCAGCCGCTCCATCTCCCCCGCCGAAAGATAGCTGCCGGTCGGGTTGTTCGGGTTGGCGATGAAGACCAGCTTCGTCCTCTCCGTCACCGCCGCCAGCATGGCGTCGACATCGGTGCGCAGATCGCGCTCCGGCGCGGCGACCGGAATCGCCCCGGCCGCTTTCGCGCTCAGGGGATACATCAGGAAGCCGTGGGCGCTGTAGACCACCTCGTCGCCCGGACCGACATAGCTCCGGACCAGCAGGCTGATGATCTCATCCGAGCCCGCGCCGCAGACGATCCGGTCGGCGTCCAGCCCGTAGCGCGCCGCCAGCGCCCGTCGCAAGGCGGTCGAGCCGCCGTCGGGGTAGCGGTGCAGATTATCCGCCTGCGCCAGATAGGCAGCCGCCGCCTTGGGCCCGGGACCGAATGCGCCTTCGTTGGACGCCAGCCGGATCAACCGGCCCAGCCGGTTGTCCGCCGCCTCGGCCGTCGATTCGCCGCCGACATAGGGGCTGATCTCCAGGATGCCCGGCCGGGGCGTGGGCTGCCGGGAAAGCTGCCGCACGGGCTCCATGACCGCGCCCACGGCTCAGGCGCCTCTTGTTGGCATCGGGGTGGCGAAGCCGCCGATCGTCACCGCCCGTTGCGCGGTGTCGCCGATCTTGTCGACCAGCCGCTCCAGCCGGTCGTCCTGCGCGCCTACGAAATCATCGACCTCCAGAAGCTGGAGCGGCGTCCCGTTCTCGCCTCCGACCTTCGTGTTCCAGAAGGAAAGCGGTACGAGCCCCGCCGCCTCGGCCGCATCCTTCAGCCTGCCGCGGCTGAGGTCGCCCGCCGTCTCGATCCCGATCAGCGTGTGATCGTCGCCCGTCGGCTCATAGGGGATCTGCGCGATCGCCAAAGCGGGGCGCTCCTCCCCCTTCTCCGCCCGGAGGAAGGGCAGCCGGGAGACGATGCGCGGCGACTTCCCGTCCTCGGCCATCAGCGCCGGCCACCACGGGTCGGGGTCGCTGTCGTCCGGCCAGGGGACGACGGCCACGGTCGCAGCCCCGTCCATCACCAGCCGGATGGCGGCCATCGGCGCGTTGACCGGGACGATCGGCGTCGTGCTGCCGTAATGGTCGCGCGCCACGTCCCACAGATCGTTGCCTTCCTGGGCGCAGACGGCGATGGCGAACGGCCCCTGGAGCCGGGTCGTGCCGGCCAGAAGCTCCCGCCACATGCGGATCAGGACCGCGAAGGGGAAGCGGCCGGTGTGCCGGCCGGCCAGGCGGCGCAGGATCTTCGCCTCCCGCGCCGGGCGCAGATAGACCCGCTCCTTCCCCTTGGCGGCGGCGATCTTCTCCACGATTCCCGCGCGGCGCATGATCAGGTCGTGGATCGAATCATCGATCTCGTCGACCTCGCGACGCAGATCGTCCAGCGCATTTTCAGGGGAGGACATCGGGACCTTATTCGACGCGGTTCGGGAAGCATGCATCTCAAGCGCACCATGGAACGCTCAAGGGGGGACTAGGAATAGTCCGCGCCCCAATCAAAAGCAAAGAAAACATCGGTATTTGCGGCCGGCCGACGGCGCTTCCCCGGCGGCCGCCTCCGGTCAGGAAACCGTTGACACCGAGGGTCGGGACCGCCCTTTCTACTCTCCCCTTTTCGCCGCCGCACCCGAAAGTCCCATCGAGGCATGACCCTGCCGGTCCATATCAGCGCCACCCCGGATGCAAGCCCGGTCCTGCCGGGCCACCGCGTCACGCTGGCCGCGGAAACGCCGATGAAGCTGGACAGCGGCGCGACCATCGGCCCCTTCACGGTCGCCTACCAGACCTACGGGACGCTGAACGCCGACCGGACGAACGCGATCCTGGTCTGCCACGCCCTGACCGGCGACCAGTATGTGATGGAGAGCCATCCGATCACCGGCAAGCCCGGCTGGTGGAGCATGACTGTCGGCCCCGGCCTGCCGATCGACACCGACCGCTATTTCGTGATCTGCGCCAACGTGCTGGGCGGCTGCATAGGCACCACCGGCCCGAAGGAGACCGACCCCGCCACCGGCAAGCCCTTCGGCGTCTCCTTCCCGGTCATCACCATCGCCGACATGGTGCGCGCACAGAGACTGCTGATCGACCATCTGGGCATCGACAGGCTGCTGGCCGTGATCGGCGGCTCCATGGGCGGCATGCAGGTGCTGCAATGGGCGGTCAGCTACCCCGACAGGCTGCACGCCGCCGTGCCGATCGCCGCCGCCGCCCGCCACTCCGCCCAGAACATCGCCTTCCACGAGGTCGGGCGCCAGGCGATCATGGCCGATCCGGACTGGCGGGGCGGCGACTATTACGGCACCGGCGCCAAGCCGACGCGCGGCCTGTCGGTCGCCCGGATGGCGGCCCACATCACCTATCTGTCGGAACCCGCGCTGCACCGGAAGTTCGGCCGCAACCTCCAGGACCGCCAGTCGCTCAGCTACGGCTTCGACGCCGATTTCCAGGTCGAAAGCTACCTCCGCCACCAGGGGATCACCTTCGTCGACCGGTTCGACGCCAACTCCTACCTCTACATCACGCGGGCGATGGATTATTTCGATCTCGCCCGCGACCATGACGGCGCGCTGCATCGCGCCTTCAAGGGGAAGGACGTCCGGTTCTGCCTGATCTCCTTCTCGTCGGACTGGCTGTTCCCGACCTCGGAGAGCCGCGCCATCGTCCATGCGCTGAACGCCGTCGCCGGCAATGTCAGCTTCGTGGAGGTCGAGAGCGACAAGGGCCATGACGCCTTCCTGCTGGACGAGCCCGAGTTCGCCCGCGTGCTGGGCGGCTTCCTGAAAGGGCAGGCGGACCGCATCGGCCTGAAAGGCGCTTCTTGACCATGCCCCGCGATCTTGCCCTCCCCGCCGCCGCCGCCGTTCGGGCCGACCTTCGCCTGATCGCCGACATGGTTGCGCCGGACAGCCGCGTGCTGGACATCGGCTGCGGCGACGGCGATCTGCTGGACGCGCTGGCTCACGCCAAGGGCGTCGACGGGCGGGGCATCGAGCTGTCGATGGCCGGCGTCCATGCCTGCGTCAGCCGCGGCCTTTCGGTCATCCAGGGCGACGCCGACACCGACCTGGCGGACTATCCTGAGGGCGCGTTCGACTACGCCATCCTCAGCCAGACGCTCCAGGCGATGCGCGACCCGCGCGGCGTGCTGGAGAATCTGGTCCGCATCGGCCGCCACGCCATCGTCAGCTTCCCGAATTTCGGCTATTGGCGGGTGCGGATGGAACTGCTGCTGCGCGGCCGGATGCCGGTGACGCAGCAACTGATCTATCAATGGTACGAAACGCCCAACATCCATTTCTGCACAATCGAGGATTTCGCCTCGCTGGCCCGTGAGGTCGGCGTGGCGGTGGACCGCTGCGCCATACTGGACGGCAAGGGCGGGCTGGTCGCCTCCCGGCCGAGCTGGCGGGCCAACTGGCTGGGCGAGCAGGCTGTCTTCCTGCTGAAGCGGGGCTAGCCTCTATCCGCCCCGCGTCGCGACCGGCGCCGTCTGGCGGGCCGGCATCAGGACCGGCCGGTGGCGGCGGACCTTCCGGGCGGGCGAAAGCTGGTAGAGCTGCTTCGATGCCTCGATCATGACGACGCCGGCGAAGCCCTGGAACCAGCGCGCACCGATCTCCTCCCAGGCGGGGGCGGAACTCAAGAGGAAGCGCGACCGGACCGGCGGCATGTAGAGCGCGCGGGCAGAACGCTGCGGCACAAAGCGGTTGTCGCGCAGCATCCGGGAAAGCTGCGACGCGCTGTAGGGTCGGCCATGGCCGAAAGGCGTGCGATCGGTCCGCGCCCAGATGCCCCGCCGGTTGGGTGCGACGACCAGCAGGCGACCGCCGCCGGCCAGCACCCGCCAGCATTCGCGCATCAGCCCGGCCAGATTCTCCGTCACCTCCAGCCCGTGGACCAGCACGATCCGGTCGATGGAGGTGTCCTGGAACGGCAACTCCGTCTCCTCCACCAGCGCGTTCAGCCCAAGCCCGTCCTCCGGCCAGCGCACCACGCCCTGACGGGACGGCATGACGGACAGCACGCGCTCGGCCTCTCCCCGGAAGGGGCGGAGGAAGGGCGGCGCGTAGCCGACGCCCAGCACAACCTGGCCCTTCACGTCGGGCCACAGCAGCCTGACGCGCCGACGGATCATCCGCCGGGCGACCTGGCCCAGATTGCCCTCGTAGAATTCCCTCAGATCGACGACATCATTGTACATCGGCGCGCCCCCGCACGACCCGGCTAACGTTTACCTGTCATCAAATGTCATCATTTGTCATCATCCGGGCAAATCTATCCCGTTTCCTTCTAGGAAAATCGTCTTCAAGCCAGCCATGTTCAAGTGCCCTCTTGCCGGGTTCCGGGCGGCTTGGCATGGTCGGAGCTGGTTCCATCGCACTAGAAGGTGAGTCGAACGACCGATGGCCGCGCTTGAGACGATCGTCCTTCCCGCGCTCAGCGACAATTACGTCTACCTGCTGCGCGATGGCGGGACCGGCGCGGTCGCCGTGGTCGATCCAGGCGAGGCCGCGCCCGTCGAGGCGGCGCTGGAGGAGCGGGGCTGGACGCTCGACCTCATCATCAACACCCACCACCATGCCGACCATACCGGCGGCAATAGCGCGCTGAAGCGCCGCTATGGCGCGCGTATCGCCGGGCCGAAGGCCGACGCCCACCGGATCGAGGGGCTGGATTTGCCGCTGGCCGAAGGCGACAGGATCGCCGTCGGCAAGCATGAGGCGCGGGTGATCGAGACGCCGGGCCATACCAGCGGCCATATCTCCCTCTGGTTCGGGGAGGCCGGCGCGCTGTTCTGCGCCGACACGCTGTTCGCGCTGGGCTGCGGCCGCCTCATGGAAGGCACGCCCGCCCAGATGTGGGAAAGCCTCCGCCGGCTGCGCGCCCTGCCGGACGGCACGAATGTCTACTGCGGCCATGAGTATACGCAAGCCAACGCGCGATTCGCGCTCACCGTCGATCCGGACAATCCCGACCTCCAGGCCCGCGCGGCGGAGATCGACCGGCTGCGCGCGGCGGGCCGGCCGACCGTGCCCTCGAAGCTGGGGGTGGAGAAGAAAACCAACCCGTTCCTGCGCGCCGACGATCCGGATCTAGCCCGGTCGCTGGGCCATGAGGGCGACCCCGTCGCCGCCTTCGCGGAACTTCGTTCCCGCAAGGACAGTTTCCGACCCTGAACCATAAGGACCCCACGCCCATGTACACGCTGCGCGGCAGCCTCACCTCCCCCTATGTCCGCAAGAGCCTCGCGCTCGCCGTCGAGACCGGCCTGCGCGACCGGATCGAGTTCCAGAAGACCGACCCCTGGGCGGCCGACACCGACCTGGGCGATACCAACCCGCTGGGCAAGATCCCGGCGCTGGTCGGCGGCGGGCTGGAGAGCGCGCTCTTCGACAGCCCGGTCATCTGCGAATATCTGGACGGCCAGCATGGCGGCCGCCGCTTCTTCCCCGCCGAGGGGCCGGCGCGTTGGAAGGCGCTGCGCCTCCAGGCGATCGGCGACGGCATCGCCGACGCCGCGATCTCCCGGCTTCTGGACACGAGACGGCCGGAAGCCCAGCAATCGGCCGACTGGCAGAAGCGCCAGAAGACCGCGATCGCCCGCGCCTGCGACGTGCTGGAGAAGGAAGCGGCCGATCTGGAGGGCGAACCGACCATCGGCACGCTGGCCGTGGCGGTCGCTCTAGGCTACCTCGACCTGCGCTGGAGCCAGGACAATTGGCGCGACGGGCGTCCAGCCCTCGCCGGATGGTTCGAGACCTTCAATGCTCGCCCGTCCATGACAGAGACGGCCGTGGCCTGATGACCATGGCGGCGGAGCCGATCGGCGACCGCGTGTTGCGCGGGATCGGCTTCGCCGTCCTGACTTTCGGCCTGTTTTCGGCCAGCGACGCCACCGTGAAGTGGCTGAGCGCCGATTATTCGATCTTCCAGATCCTGTTCTTCTCCACCGTCACCGCCTTCCTGCCGGTCGGCGCCTTCGTGATGGCGAGCGGCGGGCTGGCGACGGTGAAGCCGCGCTATCCCGGCCTCGTCTGGCTGCGCAGCTTCCTCGTCACCGGGACCGCGATCTTCACCGTGCTGGGCTTTTCCTTCCTGCCGCTGACGGAAGGCTACGCCATCATCTTCTCCGGCCCCCTGATCGTCACGGTGATGTCGGTCCTGTTCCTGAAGGAGAGCGTGGGCTGGCACCGCTGGGCGGCCGTCTTCGTCGGCTTCCTCGGCGTTCTGGTCATGCTGCGGCCGGGCTTCCAGGAAATCAGCTTCGGCCATGTCTGCGCACTGATCGCGACGACCCTGTTCGCGGCGTCCAACATCGTCCTGCGCCGGATGGGGCGGGGGGAGAATATCGGCGCGCTGCTGATCATCCTTCTGGTCAGCACGCTGATCGTCACCGGCCCTGTGATGGCGGCGGTGTGGACGACGCCGACCCTGCCCCACCTCGCCACCATGTGCCTGGCCGGCCTGTTCGCCGGCAGCGCGCAGATCTTCCTGGTGGCGGCGTTCCGCGAGGCGCCGGTCGCCGCCGTCACCCCCTTCCAGTACACGCAGATGATATGGGCGGTCGTGCTGGGCTATCTGCTGTTCGGCGACCGGCCGCATTTCTTCACCATGACGGGCGCCGCGATCGTCATCGCCAGCGGCCTCTACCTGCTGTGGCGGGAGAGCCGGGCGGAGGAGAGGGCGCGCCCCTGACGGGAGGCATCCATGGATATCGACGCCTATCTGCGCCGGATCGGCTGGACCGGCGCGGTGGACCCGACGCCGGAGACGCTGTCGGCGCTCGTCGCGCGGCATGTGGCGTCCATCCCGTTCGAGAACCTGAACCCCTTCCTGGGCCTGCCGGTCGATCTCGACCCCGTGGCGCTGGAGGAGAAGCTGGTTCGGAACCGGCGCGGCGGCTATTGCTTCGAACAGAACGCCCTTTTCGCGCTGGCGCTGGAGGCGCTGGGGTTCCGGGCATCGGGGCTGGCGGCGCGGGTCCTGTGGAACGGGCCGGAGGACGCCATCACCCCGCGCAGCCATATGCTGCTGCGCGTCGAACTGGAAGGCCGCACCCATCTGGCCGATGTCGGCTTCGGCGGCAACACGCCCACCGGGCCGCTGCTGCTTGAGGAAGGGATGGAGCAGGAGACGCCGCACGAGCCGTACCGCCTGATCCCCCATGACGGCGACTGGCGTCTCCACGCCAGGATCGGGAAGGAATGGAAGGCGCTCTATCGGTTCGATTTGCAGCGGCAGTATCCAGTCGACTACGCCGCCGCCAACTATTTCCTGTCGACCAGCCCCTCATCGCATTTCGTGACCGGCCTTGTCGCGGCGCGGGCTGTCGAAGGCAGGCGTCTGGCGCTGCGCGGCCGCGATTTCGCCACCCATCATATGGACGGCCGGACGGAGCGGCGGCGGCTGGAAAGCGCCGACGAGATCATCGAGACGCTGGACCGCGACTTCCTGATCACGCCCCCGCCGGTCGCGGACCTTCGCGCCAGGCTCGACAGTATCGCCTGACGACTACTGGCCCGGGCACTGGCGCTCGAACAGCGCCATCACCTGCTCGTTCAGCCAGGCATCGGCGCTCGCCTGCCCGTTGGACTGCACGCGCTGGACATATTCGGGCTCAAGCTCCTGCCGCGCCTGCTCCTTCTCCTCCTCCGTCGGCACGCAGGACGCAGTGTCGCTCCCCATGCCGCCCAGGATGGAATCCACCTCGGCCTGAGGGGACTGGTTGGTCGAATCCGTGGCCTGGGCCGCCGCCGGCGCGGCCATCGCCATCACCGTCAGGCCGGCCAGCCATCCGAACATCGTCCGTTTCATGATCCTGCCCTCCTCGCTCGACCAGAACGACGGACAAGTATGAATGTCATACCGGACCTGATCCATTACCCATACGGCGTCAGCCGGAAGCGTCGACATTCCCCGTCGGCGCAATGCCCGGATCAGTCCTTCAGCCGCGCCGCGATCAGCAGGAACATCGGCCGGTCGCGCTCCTCCGCCCATTCGGGGTGGGCCGCGAGCTGCTCGTCCGTCGGCGACCATTCCTCGACATGGCGGATCTCGAAACCCAGCCCGATCAGCAGGTTGAGCCAGGTTCCGATGGTCCGGTGGTGCTTGACCACGCCCGGGGCCAGCCAGTCGGTGGTGCGCGGTCCTTCGACGCTGTAGCCGTTGAGCGGCCAGGCCCGGTTCCCGGCCTCGTCTACCGACCATCCCGGGCGGGCCGACGCCATGAAGATCGGATGTTCGACGGAGAACACCATCTCCGACCCCGGCCGGAGGGCGCGGCGCACCTGGCCCAAGAGACGCCCCGCATCGGCGACATAGTGCAGTGCCAGCGAGCTGTAGGCGAAGTCGAACGGGGCCTCGGGCAGTTCCAGCCGGTCCAGATCCGCCCGCTCATAGGCGATGGCGGTATCGGGCGTCTCCGCCCGGGCCCGCGTCAGCATCTTCTCCGACAGATCCAGTCCCAGCACATGGGCCGCTCCCTGCCCCGCCGCCCAGCGGCAGAACCAGCCGAACCCGCAACCGAGGTCGAGAACCTTCAGACCGCGCAGATCCGGAATCAGCGCCCGCAGAGACGGCCATTCCGCCGCCCCCTCCAGCCCTTCGACCGAGCGGCCCAGACGGCTGTAATTCTCGAAGAACTCCGGGGAGTCATAGATGTTCTGGGCCATCGGCCGCGCCTTCGATGCATCGTTCATGGGTAACCAACGTTAAGGATTGGGTCGGTAAATTAGGATTACCTGTATTGCCCGAACAGCATGACATGCCCGCCGCATCCCATCGAGGACCGATGACCAAGCTCCGGACCGGAATCGACGCCCGGCCATCGGCGGCCGGCTCGCCGCCGGAAGGCATCCTGCGCAAGACCGAGGAGCGGCTGCGGGCGATCCTGGACGCCGCCCCGGACGCGGTCATAACGATCGACAGCGGCGGGCTGGTCGTCGACCTGAACCAGACGGCCGAGCGCATGTTCGGCTATCCGCCCGAACGGGCCATCGGCCGCGCCATCGCCGACCTGATCATCCCGGCGCGGTACCGGGAGGCTCACAGGCACGGCCTGGCCAACTACCTCGCGACCGGCCAGAGCGCCATGCTCGATCGGCGGATAGAGGTCTCCGCCAGCCGGGCGGACGGGTCTGAATTCCCCGTGGAGTTGGCGATCGGCGCCTTCGTGCTGGACGGGGAGCAGTTCTTCACCGCGCGGCTGCGCGACATCACCGACCGCAAGCGGACCGAAGAGGCCATCACCCAGGCAAGAAATGCGGCCGAGGAAGCCAACCGCTCGAAATCGGAGTTCCTGGCCAATATGAGCCATGAGCTGCGCACGCCGCTCAACGCCATCATCGGCTTCACCGAAGCGCTCCATGCGGAGATGTTCGGGCCGATGGACGCCAGGCAGCGCGACTATCTGGCCGACGTGCTGGGCTCCGGCCATTACCTGCTGGCGATCATCAACGACATACTGGACCTTTCGAAGATCGAGGCCGGAAGGCTGGACCTGTCGCCGTCGCCGGTCGACGTTGCGGCGATGCTGCGGGATTGCCTGGCGCTTGTCAGGGAGCGCGCGCTGGAGAAGCGCATCCGTATCGCGCTGGAGGCACAGGACGGCATGCCGCCGCTCAATGCCGACAAGCTGCGGCTGAAGCAGATCGCGCTGAATCTCCTGTCGAACGCCCTCAAATTCACGCCCGAAGGCGGCGAGATCGCCGTTTCCGCCCGCCCCGCGCCGGATGGCGGCATGGAGGTCGCGGTCAGGGACACCGGCATCGGGATGAGCCGCGACCATGTGGCGTTGGCGATGCAGCCCTTCGGCCAGGTGGAGAATTCCTTCACCCGCCGCCATGACGGCACCGGCCTCGGCCTGCCGCTGGTCAACAAGCTCGTCGCCATGCATCAGGGCACGGTCGACATAGCAAGCGAGATCGGCCGCGGCACGACCGTCACCATACGCTTCCCCGAGGAAAGGCTGGCGAGGTGAGGCCTATTGTTTGCTTGGTTGGTCATTCCGGACTTGATCCGGAATCCATGGGACCTTGCCGTTTCACCGGGGGCGAAGGAGGAGGCACCGTCCTGGCGGCCATCGACACCGTATGGATGCTGGATCAGGTCCAGCATGACATTGTTTTTGTTGGTCATTCCGGACTTGATCCGGAATCCATGAGTCGTTTCCGCCTCACCGCCGGAGAAGGACCGGGCGCGGTCTCGTCCGGCATGACGGCGTTGGGAGGCGAGGAAAGGCGAGCATGATCCCGTCGCCATTTCGGATCGACGGCGGCGGAAGCGTCTCCTAAGCTGGCGGCGGTCCTTCCAACCCTGCGGTTCCCCTCATGAGCATCCCCGGCGACGGCCTTCATCAGCTTCTCATCGTCTACGCCGCCTATGTGGTGGCGGTGGCGAGCCCCGGCCCCAGCGTCCTGGCGATCATGGGCGTGGCCATGAGGCAGGGCAGGGTTCCGGCGCTGACGCTGGCCGCGGGGGTGATGACCGGGTCGGTCTTCTGGGCGTCCTCGGCGGCGCTCGGCCTGTCCACCCTCCTCGCCAGCTATGCCTCGGCGCTCCAGATCATCAAGGTGGCGGGCGGGCTCTATCTTCTCTTCCTCGCCTTCAAGGCGATACGATCGGCATTGCGGCCGGATAGCCCGACGCCGGAGGGCGAGGCCGCCCCCGCCCGGGAGAGCAACGGCGCGCTCTACCGCCGCGGGTTGATGCTGCATCTGGCGAACCCCAAGGCCGTTCTCGCCTGGATCGCCATCATGGCGATCGGCCTGAAGCCGGACAGTCCCGCCTACATCCTGCCCGCCATCCTCGTGGGCTGCGGCGTGCTGGGAACGTCGATCTGCTGCGGCTATGCGATCCTGTTCTCGACCCGGCGCGCCGTCCGCCTCTACCAGAGCGCCCGGCGCTGGATCGAGGGGACGATGGCGCTGTTCTTCGGTGGGGCCGCCCTGCGCCTGCTGGCGTTCAGGGTCTGACAGGCGCATTTCGACCCGAAAAGGAGACGCCTCGGATGGATCAACTTTCGCATATCGGCCTGGCATACGCGGCCGTCGCGGTCGGACTGCTCAGTCCCGGTCCGAACATCCTGTCGGTCATCGGAACGTCGATGAGCGTGAGCCGGAAGGCGGGCATCGCCCTGGCGCTCGGCATCTCCCTCGGCTCGTTCCTGTGGGCGACGCTGACGGCGATAGGGCTCACCGCGCTCCTCTCCGCCTACGCATCTGTCCTGGCGGTCATCAAGATCGCGGGCGGACTCTATCTCCTCTGGCTCGCGTTCAAGGCGTTCCGGTCGGCGGCGTCGGCCGCGCCGCCGGAAGGCCCGGAACTACAGGCCGGGCGGCCGCTCCGCTTCTTCATGCGCGGGCTGACGATCCAGATGACGAACCCGAAGGCGGCGCTGTCCTGGATCGCGGTCATGTCGCTGGGGCTTGGCGCGTCCGCGCCGGCATCGGTCGCCATGGTCATCGTCGTCGGCACGACGGTCCTGTCCATCGTAGGGCACGTCCTCTATGCGATGGCCTTTTCGACCGACCGGGTCGTCGTCCTTTATCTGCGGGCGCGCCGGGGCATCGAGGCGGCGCTTGGCGTCTTCTTCACCTTCGCCGGGCTGAAGCTGCTGACCTCCCGCACCTGAGCCCTACCCCCGCCTCGCGAACATGTCCCGCGCGGCCAGGATCGCGCCGCCGACGATCAGGATGCAGGCGACCCCCACGGCGGGCGTGAAGTCGCCCTGGCCGAAACCGATCAGCAGCAGGGTGGAGAGCAGCGGGGCGGAGTAGGCGAACGCCCCCAGCGCCCGGATGTCCCCCCGCTTCACCCCATGGTCCCAGGTGAAGAAGGCGAGTCCCACGGGACCCAGCCCGAGGCCCAGGATTGCGAGCCAGCCGGTCGCGTCCGGCCAGACCGTAGTCTCCAGCGCCAGATGGCAGGCGAGCGCCAGCAGCGCGGTCGCGCCGCAGAAGCCGCCGACCGCGTCGGTCGGCACGTCCCCGACCCGGCGGCTGAGGACGGAATAGCCCGACCAGATGAGCGCCGAGCCGATCGCCGCCATATAGCCCAGCGCATGATCGCCGCTGAGGGTCACCCCGCCATCCCTGGCGATCAGCAGCGCCGCGCCGGCCAGCCCCATCGCCGCGCCGGCGACATGCCACCAGCGCAGCCTCTCCCCCGGCAAGAGAGCCGAGAACAGCACGATCAGCAGCGGCCAGGTGTAGTTGATCAGGCTGGCCTCGACCGGCGGGGCGAACTTCACCGCCACGAAGAACAGGAAATGGAAGCCAAACAGGCCGCCGACGCCCAGCAGCCACACCAGCGGCCCCTGGCGGAGCGGCGCAACCGGCGACCGGCCCTGCGACAGCGGCCAGAGGAGCCCGATCAGGAAGGCCTGCGCGAAGGCCATGGCGACAAGCTGGAAGGGCGGCACCGCGCCCGTCAGCGTCGTCAGCAGCGCCAGCGTCGCCCACATCAGTACGGCCGTGCCGCCGATGAGGGTCGCGCGCCTCGTGTCGGCGAGGGAGGCCTGGAGCGCGGCGTCGGTCATCGGCGGGTCGTCATCTGTTCAGGCGCTGGAGATGGGCGGCGAAGGCTTCCACCGGCGCCTCGTCGGCCAGGAGGCCGGCGGGCACCGAGAAATGGCCCTGGGGACGCACATAAACCTGATTCTCCGGCACGCGCCAGCGCCGGGCGATGCCCATCCCCTGTTCGAAGGGCGCAATGGTGTCGACGGAGCCCAGCACCATGAACACGTTCTCCGCCCCCATCGCGGGATCGCCCGTCGGATCGGTCAAAGGACGCCAGCGGGCCAGCTTCTCCGCCGTCCAGCCATTCTCCAGCAGCACCCGGTCGACGCCGAACGCCTTGGCGAACGCCCCTGTCAACGCGATGTCCTGGATGCCTTCCGAGGTGGTGAAAAGCAGCAGCGCGTCCGCCCGTGCCTCCTCCGGCCAGCAGCCGGCATGGACGGCGGCGAGCTGGCTGGCAAACGCGCCCATGCTGATCCCGCTCCAGCCGACCGCCCCGCGCGAGGTCCGCCGCGCCCAGCGGGTCAGGATGCCGGCCTCCCGCACATGGGCGGAGAAATGGTCCAGCACGCCCAGCGGCGTCCGCGCCACCAGCATCTCCCCGCCATAGCGGCCCTTCGGCCGGCGGCGGCCGTGCCACGGCGCCTCGACGGCGATCACGCGGATACCGCGCCGGCAGAGCGATTCCACCTCGCGCAGCGGCCCCCGCACATGATCGGCCTCGATGCAGATGCCGTGGAGGTAGATCACGGTGGGCGGATCGGCGATCCCGGCGGGCTCGAACACCCTCGCCCAGCATTCGCCGCCCATGTCGGGCTCCGGGCAGCGGAAGCGCAGCCAGTATTCGATGCCGAGATCGCTCGCCACCCGCCGGCTCTCCGTCACCGCCGGTCCCGGCTCCGCCAGCGCATAGGCGTGGGCGGGATCGGCCAGCCGCGCGCCGTGCCGGGCGGCGACCTCCGCCTCCGTCGGGATCTCCCAGCGGCAGGCGGCTAGCCGGTGGGCACGGGCGAAATAGGCGAAGCGCAGGCGGGTCATCGCCAGCGCGTGGGCGGCGTCCAGCCGCTCCTCCTCCGCCCTCACCATGTCGGCGGGGTCGTATGGTCGCCGGCCGAACAGCGCGCCGCGCCACCGTTCCTCCGCCCCGTCGGCGCGGGCGGCGGCGCGATCGACCTCCTCCAGGCTGCGGGAGAGCCAGTTGGACCGGGTGACCTTCGCCGGATCGACCGGGACCTCGGCGCAGAACCGGTCGATGTCGCCGCCGGCGATTTGTGCCGCTGCCCAGGCGCGCGACATGGGCAGCATCCAGTCCGCCAGCAGCCGCAGCGTCACATCGTCCAACCAGGGCCGCGCGATGAGCGAGCCGAGCGGGCTGCGCATCAGCCGCCCCACGTCCGGCCGCGCCCGCAGCCTGGGCGGGGTCGGTGGGCGGGTGGAGGCGGACAGGCGGATCACCCGGCGAGTCTCCTCCCAGGCGACCAGCCCGTCCAGCTCGTCCAGCGCGGCCCAGCGGACATCCTCCGCATCGTCGGCGGCCAGGGGCTCTCCCGACTGCCACTCCGCCGCCACCTCGACCAGCGTGTAGTGATATTGCGTCCGCCCCGCCTCGTCGGGCGTGATGCTGTCGACGACGGTGACGATGCCGGTAGGGGCGACGCGGATGCCGGTCTCCTCCGCCACCTCGCGCTCCGCCGCCTCGAACACCGTCTCCCCGACCTCCTGGCCGCCGCCGGGCAGGCCCCATTCGCCGGCGCGGGGCGCACGGCCGCGCCGCACCAGCAGGACCCGGTCGCCGCGCCACACGACGACGCCCACCCCAACCCTGACGGCGGCGGGATATTCGCGGCCGTCGCCGGTCATTCCTTGAAGCGATCGTCCACGGGGATCCGGTATCCGACGGCCAGGCGATTGGTCTGGTTCGCCATTCCGGTCACCGCCATCAGCTCGCCGAACATGGCGTCGGTCATGCCGGCTTTCCGCGCCCCGGCGGTGTGGGACGCGACGCAATATTCACAGCCATTGGTCACGCTGACGGCGAGATAGACCATCTCCTTGACCACGGGATCCAGCGCGCCCGGCTCCATCACCGTCCTCAGGTTCTCCCAGGTCCGTCGCAGGCTCTCCGGATCGTTCGCCAGCGCCTTCCAGAAATTGTTGATCCAGTCGGTCTGGCGGACAGCCATGATGTCGTCATAGACCGCCCGCACCTCCGGCGTCGCATCCTCATACTCGATCAGCGCCATGTTTCCTCGCATTCCCGGAAAGGGTTCGATCACGCGGCGACCACGGAAATGCGCGCCGCCGCCCGCGAGCGGGGCTTCTTCCGGATGACGATCTCTATGTCCCGGTCGAGCGCCGTCAGGAACGTCATCAGCCGTTCGACGGAAAAGCCTTCGAGCCGGTAGTTGGCCAAAGCCGAAACCTTCGGCTGGTTCACGCCCAGGAGAGCAGCCGCCGAAACCTGTGTCAGGCGACGGCGAGTGATGATCCCGTTGATCGTATGCGCCAGCCGCAGCTTCGTCTGCCGCTCTTCCGCATCCGCGTAGCCGAGATCGGCGAACACATTGCCTGTGCCCCTGACGATCGCGGTCTCCTCATCCGCCGGGGCGGGAGTCTTTCGATCTGCCATATCGGACCTCATAATCCTGCCGAGCCAGCTTCAGCCTTCTTTCGACGACATCCACATCTGTACGGGCGGTCCTGACGCCCTTCGGCGATTTCTTCTGGAAGGCGTGGAGGACCCCACCCAATCGAGCGGCCTTTCGCCGGGACGCGCCGGCCGCGCCACCTCTTCTATATCCTACTTCTGGGATAAGCGGTCAAGCTGTTGCTCTGCTCAATACACCCCGCCTTCCCCTCATGGTGAGCCCGTCGAACCATCTGGAACATCAAAGTCCATCATGCGCCGGACTTCGCCGCCGGTGAAGCGGCGAAGGCCTATGGATTCCGGATCAAGTCCGGAATGACCAACAAAAACAAGGTCATGCTGGACTTGATCCAGCATCCATACGGTGTGCCGGCTGCCGGGACCGCGCCCGCCCCATTCATACTCAATACATATGCTGGCCGCCATTGATGGAGAGGGTGGAGCCGGTGACGAAGCCGGCTTCGTCGGCGACCAGGAAGACGACGCCGCGCGCGATCTCCGACGCCTGGCCCAGCCGGCCGACCGGCACGCGGGCGACGATCTTCTCCAGCACCTCCTTCGGCACGGCGCGGACCATGTCGGTGTCGATATAGCCCGGCGCGATGGCGTTGACGGTGATGCCCTTGGCCGCACCCTCCTGCGCCAGCGCCTTGGTGAAGCCGTGGATGCCGGATTTGGCCGCCGCGTAGTTCACCTGCCCGTACTGGCCGGCCTGGCCGTTGATCGAGCCGATATTGACGATGCGGCCGAAATTCCGGTCGCGCATCCCGTCGATCACCACCCGGCACATGTTGAAGCAGGAGCCGAGATTGGTGTCGATCACCTCCTGCCAGGATTTCGCGTTCATCCGGTGCATGGTGCCGTCGCGGGTGATGCCGGCATTGTTGACCACAACCTCGACCGGCCCCAGATCGGCCTCGACCTTCCGGACTCCTTCCTGGCAGGCGTCGAAATCGGACACGTCCCATTTATAGGCCGGGATTCCGGTGCGCTGGGTGAATTCCCGCGCCCGCTCGTCATTGCCGCCATAGTTGGCGGCGACAGTGTAGCCGGCCTCCTTCAGCGCGACGCAGACCGCCTCGCCGATGCCCCTGGTGCCCCCGGTGACCAAAGCTGTCCGCGCCATCGCATTTCTCCCTGTCGGTTGTTGTTCTTCCCTTTTGAAACGCCGTCAGGCGGCCTCGACGCAGAGCGCGATGCCCATGCCGCCGCCGATGCACAGCGTGGCGAGCCCCTTCTTGGCCGACCGGCGGCCCATCTCATGCAGCAGCGTGATCAGCACGCGGGCGCCCGACGCGCCGATCGGATGGCCGATGGCGATCGCCCCGCCATTGACGTTCACCCTTGCCGGATCCCAGCCCAGCTCCTTGTTGACGGCGCAGGCCTGGGCGGCGAAGGCCTCGTTGGCCTCGATCAGGTCCAGGTCCTCGACCGACCAGCCCGCCTTCTCCAGCGCCCGGCGGGAGGCCGGGATCGGCCCCGACCCCATGACCGCCGGATCGACGCCGGCCGTCGCCCATGACGCGATCCGCGCCAGCGGCTTGAGGCCGCGCCGGCCCGCATCGTCGGCGCTCATGAGCACCAGCGCCGCGCCGCCATCGTTGAGGCCCGAAGCGTTGCCAGCGGTCACCGTGCCTTCCTTGTCGAAGGCCGGGCGCAGCTTCGCCAGCCCTTCCGCCGTGGTGTCGGGCTTGGGATATTCGTCGGCGTCGACGATCGTGTCGCCCTTGCGGCCCTTCACCGTCACGGGGGCGATTTCGTCCTTGAAGCGGCCGGCCTTCTGGGCGGCGGCGGCCTTCTGTTGGGAGGCCAGCGCGAAGGCGTCCTGGTCCTCCCGCGTGATCTGCCAGCGCTGGGCCACATTCTCCGCCGTATTGCCCATGTGATAGCCGTTGAAGGCGTCCCACAGGCCGTCGCGGATCATGGTATCGATCATCTTCGGGTCGCCCATCTTGACGCCCGCGCGCAGATGGATGGCGTGGGGCGACAGGCTCATGCTCTCCTGCCCGCCCGCCACGACGATCGCGCTGTCGCCGGTCTTTATCGCCTGGCTGGCCAACGCCACGGCGCGCAGGCCCGACCCGCAGACTTGGTTGATGCCGTAGGCGGTGCGCTCCTTCGGGATGCCGGCGGCGATCGCCGCCTGACGGGCGGGATTCTGCCCGGCGGCGGCGGTCAGCACCTGGCCCAGTATGACCTCGTCGACCTCGTCGGCGGCGACGCCCGCCCGTTCCAGCGCGGCCTTGATGGCGACCGTCCCCAGATCATGGGCCGGCACCGTCCCCAGCCCGCCGTTGAAGGCGCCGACGGGCGTCCGGGCGGCGCCCACGATTACGACATCGGTCATCTGCTCATGCTCCCAGGAATGTGCGGGACCGACCGCGAGGGCCGGGAAAGGATTTAACCTTCGGACGATACGGCACGCCGACGGCGGGGCGCAACCGGCCGCTCCGATTTGTCCCGGCCCCCCGACAACCACGCCGCCAGCGGCTCCCAGACAGCCTCGCGGGCCGCGGCGGAGACGACCATGCCGATATGGCCGAGCGGCGGAGCCAGAATCTCCGACCCCGCCATCGCCTCGGCCAGGGCGCGGGCGCTTTCCGGCGGCACGATGCGGTCGCGCGCCGGGATCAGATGGAGGCTGGGGCAGCCGACGCGGCCGGGCAGCACCGGCTCTCCGGCGATCCGCCAGTCGCCCATGGCCGGCGTATTGCCGCCATACCAGTCGACCAGGCATTCCTCAGCGACCGGCGCGGCCAGCGCCATGCCGTCATTCAGCCAATCCTCCAGCGCGACGAAGGATTCCGCCGCTTCCGATTCCGGGTCCATGGCGGCGAAACGGGCGAATTTCCGCGCCGCCAGTAGCGGGTCGAGCGACAGGAACAGCGCCTGGAGGGCGTCCACCGGCAGCGAACCCCAGGCGGAGAGGAAGGGCCGCCATGGCGCGGCGAGCGCCGCCAGCCGCCGGGCCGCGCCCTCCCCCGCCGCGTGGAAATCCCAGGGCGCGGCCATCAGGGCCAGCACCGACACCTCCCGCGGCCGCCTTTGGGCGAGCGCGACGGCCAGCGTCCCGCCCATGCAATATCCGGCCACCGGAACCGGCCCGCCCGTTTCGGCGACCGCCTGATCCAGCGCGCGGTCCAGCCGCCCGGCGACATAGTCGGTGAGGTCGAAGCGCTGCTCCTCCGTCCCCGGCTCCCCCCAATCCAGCAGCATCGGCCGCAGGCCGCGCCTGGAGAGGAACCGCAGCAGGCTGCGCGGTTGCGAAAGGTCCAGTATGTAACCGCGATTGATCAGGGACGGCACGAACAGCACCGGCCTTCCGTCGGGCGGGCCGTAATCCAGCAGGCGGCTCCCGCCTTCCCGCCACAGCACGGGCGGGTCGTCCAGGGCACGCCGATAAGGGTGGGCGCGGTACCGCTCCAGCCCCGTCAGGAAGGCGTCACTTCGCCTTCGGACCGCCCTTTCGACCGCCTGGGCCAGATCCGCCGGATCGGCCGCCGCGAGGCTTGGGGCGAGGTCGCTCAGCCTTCCGTCCGGTTTCCAGGGCGGCAAGCCGCTCCTCAAGAGCGGCAACGCGGCGAGCGATGTCGTCCACGTCGCCTGCGCCGCGGTCAGGTGAAGGCCGAGCGGCCTGGGGCCCTGCCTTTTCATCGGCCTCTTCCGATCCGGCCCCGGCGAAGATCGGGGCGGTGAAGGGAGCCGCCATCCACGGCGCGGCGGCTTCGGAGAACAGCCCCGCCAGCCGGCCGAACGCGTCGGCGGATCGCGGGTCGGACAGAAGCGCCGTCCATTGGTCCTGCCACAGCTCCAGATAGCGTTGGGCGAGAGAATCGAGATCGGGCGGTTCGGCGTCGGGCGGTTTCGCAGCCATGGCCGCACTATAGCGGCACGGCCGGGACGAAGCCTAGCCTGCACCGGCGCGACTGTCACCGCCCCGCGGGAAATTCCCTTTCCGCTAAACGCCGATAAGACGAATCCTTGCCACCCATCGCCGGGACGCGTACCACTATCAGGGCTTGGTGGCAGTGCATCATCACTGCTTGTTCGCCGCCCACGCCTTTCTGCCTCGGGAGATGAACCGTTCCGATGAGCACATCACAGTCCGGCGAGAAGCCGTCGCCGATCACCATCAAGAAATACGCGAACCGGCGACTCTACAACACGGCGACCAGCAGCTATGTGACGCTGGATCATCTGTGCCATATGGTGAAGGAGGGGACGGAGTTCGTGGTCTACGACGCCAAGTCCGGCGACGACATCACCCGCTCCGTCTTGACCCAGATCATCGTGGAAGAGGAGGCCAAGGGGCAGAACATGCTGCCGATCGGCTTCCTCCGGCAGCTCATCAGCCTCTATGGCGACAGCATGCAGTGGATGGTCCCGCAATATCTGGATCATTCGATGGAGACCTTCGCCCAGAACCAGGACCAGATGCGGCGGTATTTCCAGGAGACGATGTCGGGCATGTTCCCGTTCAACGCGCTGGAGGAGATGGGCAAGCAGAATATGGCGATGATGGAGAACGCCATGAAGATGTTCACCCCCCTCCCCAACGGCGAGACGAAGAACCCCGCCGCCTCCGGCGCGCCCGGCGATCTGGAGGCGTTGCAACGCAAGCTGGAAGACCTCCAGCGCCAGATGGCCGCCATGGCGGGAATGGGGACGGGCGCGAAAAAGAACTGAGTCAGCTTTCCCCGCATTCGTCATTCCGGACTTGATCCGAAATCCATAGGCCGCCGCGGCTTCACCGGCGGCACAAGATCAAGCCCAGCATGACGACTGAGCCCGAAGGATGCCGGCGCGGACGGTCGCCGCCCGCTACTTCTTCGAATCGTGCTCCGGCTTGCCCTTCCGTTTGGTCGAGGCCATCTTGTCCAACTCCTTCTCGCTCATCGATTTGTACATCGATTTCGAAGGGCCCTTCAGGTCGCTGACCTTCTCGTCGCCGCGCTTGGCGGCGAGGGCCGCGCCGGCGGCCTTCTGCTGGGATTTGGATTTGGCGGGCATCGGGAAACCTCCTTGTGACCGGGTTCTGATCCAAGAACAGCGTCCGGGCGCGGCGGTTCCTTAGATCCCGAACTCCATCGACAGCCGCGACAGCCGGACGCTGAACAAGGGCTGCAGCCCCGTGAGGAACCTCAGCGGGCCGTCCGCCGCGAACCGCCAGCGCGCGCGACCGACCTCGATCCGCGCCCGGGCCCGCATGTCGGTGAGGATCGGTCCGTCCTCACCTGCCTGCGCCGTCATCAGCCGGAAGCGCCACCGCCCCGGAAGCTTGAACAGGGGAGCGAACTGGAGCGCGGCGTAGGTCCGGCCCTCGATCTCCGCCCGCGCATGATATTCGTCACCCCGGAACTCCTGGAATTCCGCCAGCTCCTTGGGAATTCCCCAAAGCGCCCGCCCGCCGACGCGCGACGCCGGACTATCAACCCTGATATCGGTGACGGTGACGCCGCGGCGGCCGTTCGCGCGAACCCGCACGGCGGCAAGCATTTCGCTGTAGGAGAGGATGCCGCCCGACCCGTAGGCCGCCCAGGCCGTACCCGTCAGTACCCGACCGAACCGCACGGCCGGCGCAATCCCCTCGGGCAACCGGCCCGCGATCTCCGCCACCGGGACCGGCCAGACCGAGAGATACATCACGCCGCGCAACTGCCAGGGGGCCGGCGGATAGGGGGTTCCATCGGCCCCGCGCGGCCACGTCGCGCTTTCCGCCTCGGTCGGAAAAGGAGCGTCCGTCCCGGTCATCGCCAACCGAAAGCCACGCCGAGAAGCGCGAGCAGAACAAACCCGGCCAGCCCGGCGATAAAAATCGCCCGCCGACGCCGGCTACGCAGGATAATCTCTCCCTGCCGGACGTCCCGCGCGGCATGGGTCCGACCGTCTCCGCCATTCTCTCCTTGCTGGGCCATGCGGGTACAAACAGCGTCCGTCGGACGCTTGTTCCGTCGGCGGAGCTACGAAAAAGGGTATGAGCTGGCTGGGGCGCCAGGGATCGCGCCGCTGTTCGTTTCGGCCTGTCTATTGTGGCTTGGCGCCCGTTCTAATGCTGAATGCGAACGACACATTGGGCTGGATCATGGCTCCTCGCCCAACTCGCGGAGCAGGCTCGCACATCCCACAGGAAGGCCCTGGGATCACGCCGCATAGACGGATTCCTTCGTCCTTTCGATATCCCGGCGAACATAGGGGTTGCGAATGGCGGCCTCCATGACGAGGTCGACTAGCCGCGCCAGCTTCGCCGCAAGATCTTCCTTCAGCGCCAGGATGTCGCCTAGCGAGGGCGGATTGTGGTCCGGCTGGAACTCGACCACAAAATCGACATCCGACCGGTCCGGATCGCTATCGATTGCGTGAAGGCGCCTGGTCAGTCTTCCCGCATCGAGATGCCGTAAGCGCGGCCGGCATCGCGCAGCCAAGCCATCATCCAGTCCCCGTAGCTCCGCGCGACCAGGATGCGCACCGTTTCCCCGGCGCTGCGCCACAGCAGCGCCGGTACATGAGCTAGCCCGGTCATCTGGGCGGCGCCGACGGGAAACCCCTCTGTTGCCCCCCCCTCCGGGGGGAGTGTGGGAGAGGGAGCTAGAGTCTGGTCGGACAAATCGAGCGCCGTTCCCGCCGCCAGGATGTCGAGCACGCGATCCCCCGACAATTCCAGGGCCGCATAGCCGTCACCAACGTCGAACGCGACCCACGGACCGCCATCGTTCAAGGCGGCTTCGACCTGCGCCAGCGCCGCCGCGCCGGCATCGTCCAGCGCCATCGCCAGGATCGATCCCCGCGCGGTCCGGAAGGCGACGAGAGAGCCGTCGCCGCAGGCGCGGCCACCCACGAGCGGCTCCGGCAACCCCGCCGGCAGGCCGGCCGGCGACCGGTCCACGGCTTCGAACTTGACGATCCGCCCCGGCTCGAAGGTTCCCAGCATCGGCTCAGCCATGGAGACGCACTCCCTCCGGATCGACGAACACCGGCGATCGGACGATCACCTCCACCGCCTCGCCCTTCAGCGGGAAGGCCGCGACCAGCCGCTCGCCATGCCGCTCCCGCCCACGCTCCAGAAGGGCGAGCGCGATCGGCTGACCCATCGCCGGGCTGAAGCAGGTCGACGTGACGTGCCCCTGCATCCTGACCGGCGGCGCCGCGTCCGCCCGGGCCACGATCTGAGCGCCCGGCCGGATGCGGCTTCGCCCGTCGGCGGGGACCAGGCCGACAAGCTGCTTCCGGTCGGGCGCTGCGAGGGCGGGGCGGTCCAGCATATGGCGGCCGACGAAATCATCCTTGGTTCGGCTGACCATCCGGCCGAGCCCGAGATCGTCGGGCGTCGTCCGGCCGTCCAGCTCCGGCCCGGCGACATGGCCCTTCTCAATTCGGAGCGTGCCCAGCGCCTCCGTGCCATAGGGCGTGATGCCGAACGTTTTCCCGGCCTCCATGAACCGGCGCCAGGCCGCCTCGCCATGGCCGAACGGCACATTGACCTCATAGGCCAGTTCGCCCGAGAAGCTGATGCGGAAGACCCGCGCCGCGACCCGGTCGATCGTCGTCTGCAGGATGCCCATGAAGGGCAGGGCCGTGTCGGCGACGGCGTCCTCGCCCAGCACGAGGGCCAGCACCTCGCGGCTCCGCGGCCCGGCGATGGCGAAAGACGCCCATTGCTCGGTCACCGACACGGCGGCGACCCTGAGCTCCGGCCAGACCACCTGGAGGTGCCGGTCGATATGACCCATCACCTGGACGGCGTTCGCCGTCGTGGTCGTGACCATGAAACGTCGGTCGGCCAACCTTGAGACCGTGCCGTCGTCGTACACCACGCCGTCCTCGCGCAGCATGACGCCATAGCGCGCGCGTCCGACAGCGAGGCGGCTGAACGCATTGACATAGAGCCGGTTCAGAAGCTCGACGGCGTCCGGCCCGGCGATCTCGATTTTGCCCAAAGTCGAGACGTCGACGATGCCGACGGCCTCCCGCACCGCCGCCGCCTCGCGGGCGATCGCCTCGCCGATGGTCTCGCCCGGCCGGGGATAATAGCGCGGCCGCCGCCACAGCCCGGCATCGACGAAGACGGCGCCGGTCCGTTCGTGCCATCCATCCATGGCGCTTTTGCGCAAGGGCTTCATCAGCGCGCCGCCGGTGCGGCCGGCCAGCGCGCCCAGCGCCACCGGCGTATAGGGCGGGCGGAACGTCGTGGTGCCAACCTTGGGGATCGATTCCCGCCGCAACTCCGCCATCACCGCGTGGCCGTTGAGGTTGCTGGTCTTGCCCTGGTCGGTGCCCATACCCAGCGTGGTATAGCGCTTCAGATGCTCGACCGAGACGAAGCCCTCGCGATGCGCCAGCTCGACATCTTCGACCGTGACGTCGTCCTGTATGTCGACGAAGGCCTTGCCCCGGCGCCTGCCCCCCGTCGGCACGCGCCACAGCGGTTCCGTTCGCGCCTCGTCCTCGTCCGGCAGGTCGGGTAGATCGATCGTCGCCGGCGCGCGGCCGAGGGCCTCGGCTGCCGCCGCGCCGGCTTCGGCGCCGTCACGCAGGATCGCCATGGCGCCCACCGCGCCCCCGGCGCGCCCGACGGTCCGCATGGCTTGCTTCACCTTGCCGGGGACAAATGCCGCCAGGGTGTCGTCCCACGCCACCTTGCCGTCCGACTGGCTGTGCAGATGGACGACCGGCGACCAGCCGCCGGAGACGCACAGCAGGTCGCAGTCGATCTTCGTCGTCCGGTCGAGGGCATGCCTCGGCGCGACCAGGACGCCCGCGACGGCGCCGCGCCCACGGACGCCGACGACAACATGCTCCGCCCGCACCTCGATCCCGCGCTGCCGCGCCTGGTCCAGGGCCGCCCCGCCGGCCACCGCCCGACAGTCGATCACGGCGCCGACCGTCACCCCCGCATCGTGCAGGTCGAACGCGGTACGCCAGGCGTCGTCGTTGTTGGCGAAGACGACGGCCCGCCGGCCCGGCGCGACGCCATAGGCATTGACGTAGCCCCGCGCGGCCGATGCCAGCATGACGCCCGGACGGTCGTTGCCGGCGAAGGTCAGCGGCCGCTCGATCGCCCCGGTCGCCAGCACCACGCGGCGCGCCCGCACCAGCCACAGGCGCTGGCGCGGTTGTCCCGGCGGCGGCTCGGGCAGATGGTCGGCGACCCGCTCGACCAGGCCGACGCCGTTATGGTCGTAATATCCGAAGGCGGTGGTGCGGGGCAGCAGCGTCACGTTCGGCGACGCCGACAGCTCCTCGATCGCCGCCTCCGCCCAGTTGAGCGCCGCGTCCGGGCGCTCGAACCTGAGCGCGCCGCCGAAGACCGGACGATCCTCCGCCAGCATCACGTTCAGCCCCGATCGCGCGGCCGTCAGCGCCGCCGCGAGCCCCGCCGGGCCGCCGCCGACCACCAGCAGATCGGTATGGGCGTGGCGTCTGTCGTAGCGGTCGGGATCGGCCAGCGTCGCCGCCCGTCCCATGCCGGCGGCGCGCCGGATGAACCGCTCGTAGAACATCCAGGCCTTGGCCGGCCACATGAAGGTCTTGTAGTAGAACCCGGCAGGGAACAGCGGCGACAGAAGCCCGTTGACCGCCATCAGATCGAACCGGGCGGACGGCCAGCGGTTCTGGCTCGCCGCCACCAGCCCGTCATAGAGTTCGACCGTCGTCGCCCGCGCGTTCGGTTCCCGCCGCGCGCCGTCACGCAGCTCGACCAGCGCGTTCGGCTCCTCGACGCCCAGGCCGTAGACGCCGCGCGGCCGGTGGTACTTGAAGCTCCGCCCGACGATGCGGACGCCATTGGCCAGCAGCGCGGAGGCGAGCGTGTCCCCCGCGAAGCCGGTCAGCGCCCGTCCGTCGAAGGTGAAGCCGATCGGCCGGCCGCGATCGATCAGGCCGCCGGCGGCCAGGCGGTGGCTCTGCGCACTCATCTTCCGTTCGTCCCCGTCTCCGACTCCGCCGGCGTTGCGGCAAGCGCGGTCTCCATGACCTCGTGGGTCGTCACGTCCCGCCGCACGCGGAGCCACTGCCGGCAGCCCTGGGTGTGCTGCCACAACTCCCGGTGCGGTCCGCGCGGGTTGTCGCGAAGATAGACGTAGTCCTGCCACGCCTGGGCAGGCGCGCCTGGCGAGGGCCGTGCGACCGTGCCGTCGCCGCCATAGACGAATTCGGAGTGGTCGCGCTCACCGCACCAGGGGCAGCGGATGATCATCGGGCGTCGGGCCTCCGTCAGTGGGCGCCGGGGATCGGCCCGGCGCCCTTCTCGTCGATCGTGGCGCCGGCCTCGAACCGCTCCAGCGAGAACGCCTCGTTCAGCGCGTGCGGCCGGTCATGGGCGATGGTGTGGGCGAACACCCAACCCGATCCCGGCGTGGCCTTGAAGCCGCCATAGCACCAGCCGCCATTGACGTAGAGCCCGTCAACCGGCGTCCGGGCGATGATCGGGCTGCCGTCCATGGTCATGTCCATGACGCCGCCCCAATGGCGCAGCATCCGCAGCCTGCCGGTGCACGGGAACAGCTCGACCGCCGCCTGCGCCACATCCTCGATGATCGGCAGGTTGCCGCGCTGGGCATAGCTGTTGTAGCCGTCCAGATCGCCGCCCATCACCAGCCCGCCCTTGTCGGACTGCGAGACGTAGAAATGTCCGGCGCCATAGGTCACGACCGTGTCGATCAGCGGCTTGACCGGCTCCGTCACGATGGCCTGGAGGACGTGGGATTCGATCGGCAGCCTCAACCCGGCCAGTCCCGCCACATGGCTGGTATGGCCGGCGACCGCCATGCCGATCCGCCCCGCGCCGATATGGCCGCGGCTGGTCTCGACGCCGATGGCGCGGTTGCCCTCGCGCCGGATCCCGGTGACCTCGCAGTTCTGGATGATGTCGATGCCCAGCCGATCGGCGGCGCGGGCGAAGCCCCAGGCGACGGCGTCGTGCCGCGCCGTGCCGCCGCGCGGCTGCAGCAGGCCGCCATGGATCGGGAACCGCGCCCGGTCCGAGGTGTCGAGCAGCGGCACGAACTCTTCGACCTGCCGGCGGTCCAGCAGCTCGGCGTCGATGCCGTTGAGCCGCATCGCATTGCCACGACGGGCATAGGCATCCAGTTGGGCGTCGCTGTGCGCCAGGTTCAGGGCGCCGCGCTGGCTGAACATGACATTGTAGTTGAGGTCGGCGCTCAACCCCTCCCACAGCTTCAGCGACCATTCGTAGAAATGCGCGTTCGGCTCCAGCAGGTAGTTGGAGCGGACGATGGTCGTGTTCCGGCCGGTGTTGCCGCCGCCCAGCCAGCCCTTCTCGACCACCGCGACGTTGCGGATGCCGTGGTTCTTCGCCAGGTAATAGGCCGTCGCCAGCCCGTGCCCGCCGCCGCCGACGATGACCACGTCATAGGACGCCTTCGGCTCCGGGTCGCGCCACGCGGCCGGCCACCCGCGATGCCCCCGCAGGGCTTCGCGGCCCAGCCTGAAAATGGAATAGCGCGTCATCGACATTCAGCCCCCATGCCGCACCCTACCGTCATCGACGGTCGGCGGCGCATCATCAGCAAAACTTATGCACGACAGTACTGCGGGAGGCAGGGCTTGACCCGCCGCTGTCCGGTTGAAGTCCGATGCAGTTTTTGATGAAAATACATTGTAATATTCTCCTGTAGAGAGAAGCGACGAGAGCTCCCGCGTCCGGGGCCTCGACGGGATCGCATCAGCCGATCACCGATTTCTGTGCGAGATCGCCGCCTCGCCAGAGATAGAGCGCCAGCAGCGGCTGACTGGAGGTGCGCATCGCGTGAGGGCGCCAAGGCGTATGGTGGATGAGCGTTCCTGGCGAGTGCTGGGCGAATCCGGCACCGCCCTTCCGCCAATCGGCGGCGCCCGAGAGCACGAGATACACCTCTTCGGCCTTGTGCCGGTGCGGCGGGTACTCGACCTCCGGCCCGAGCAGAAGGAACCCGCAGGCGATCGCATCGCTGCGGAACGGGCCTCTGAGCCCGATCAGTTCGCTCCACCCGTATCGCTCCAGGAACGTCGCACCGACCTCCGCCTCGCCATAGGTCTGATTCCAGGCGAGCAAGGGCGCGGAGCGAACGATCAGATCGGTCAGAGCCTGGGTTGCCTCACACGCATTGGCGCCGGTTTCGTTCAGCCAGCGCAGAACCGGCAGGCTCTTCGGCGTCGGCTCTTGCCCGAGCGATTGAGATATCCCGAACGATCCGATGAAGGGCTCGATCGGCTTGGCCCGCAAGGTTTCCAGGAGATCGGCGACCGCCTCGCGGAGGCCGCGTACCGCTTCACGCGGCGATACGTTTCTGTTGGTTGGCACCGCACTGCACTCCCGGTTTCATGCCGCGGGCCTACTCACGAGTCCGCATTGGGGTCGGCTATAGAATCTGCGAGAGGAACTCGCGCGTTCTCGGGTGCTCCGCTTCCTTGAAGAAGGTCGCGGGCGGGCCATGCTCGACGATCACCCCGGCATCGGTGAAATAGACATGGTCGGCGATCTCCCGCGCGAAGCCCATCTCGTGGGTGACCAGCGCGCAGGTCATGCCGTCCTCGACCAGTTCGCGGATCGTGACCAGCACCTCCTTCACCGTCTCCGGGTCCAGGGCCGCCGTCACCTCGTCGAACAGCATCACGTCGGGCCGCATCGCCAAGGCGCGGGCGATCGCCACGCGCTGCTGCTGGCCGCCCGACAGCTCACCCGGATAGGCCGATTCCTTGTCCGACAGCCGGACCTTGCGCATCAGCGCATGGGCCCGCTCCTCCACCTCCCGGCGGTCCTCCTTCAGCACGTGGACCGGCGCCATCATGACGTTCTGCAGCGCCGTACGGTGGGGGAACAGATTGTACTGCTGGAACACCATCGAGACCTTGCGGCGCAGCCCCAGCTTCTCCTTGTCGCCGTGCAGCGTATGGACGGCGAAACCGCCGACATGGATCTCGCCCTCGTCGATCGGCGTCAGCGCGTTGACGCAGCGCAGGATGGTCGACTTGCCCGACCCCGACGGGCCGATGATGCAGATCACCTCGCCCTTTGCGATGTCGAACGAGACGCCCTTCAGCACCTCGATCGCGCCGAACGATTTGCGGACGTCCCGGACGCGCACGATCGGCTCGGCAGGTCCCGTCGAAGAGACATCGGTCATGCCGTTTCTCCTGGTCATTGAAGCACCGCCGTCCGGCGCTCGAGCCAGGCCGTGAAGCGGGCGATCGGGTAGCAGTAGGCGAAGAACCACAGCAGCACGTAGCCGTAGACCGGGATCAGCAGATCGGTCCGCGCCTCGGCGCTCAGGACCCGTCCGGCCAGGGTCATCATGTCGGCGACGCCGACCACGGAGGCCAGCACGGTCGCCATGGTCAGGATGGCGTAGAGGTTCATCCAGGGCGGCAGCATGCGTTTCAGGCATTGCGGCAGGATGATCATCGTCATCGTCTGCCAGCGTGAGAAGCCCAGCGTCCGGGACGAATCCCACTGTCCCGACGGGATCGACTGGATGGCGCCGCGGACGATCTCCGACACGTTCGCCATCACCGGCAGCGCCAGCCCCAGCGTCGCCTTGAGCCAGCCGGGGAAAGGAATGCGCGCGTCGCCGATCCGGAACTCGAACGGCAGCAGGAACATGGTGAAGAACAGCAGCACCAGCCACGGCGCGTTGCGGAAGAAATGGGTGACCAGCCAGGCCGGCCGCCGCACCGCCCCGGTCTCCGCCACCTGCGCCATGCCCAGGCCGAAGCCGGCGGCGGTGCCGATGGCCATGGCCAGGAAGCTCATCACCAGGTTGAAGGCGAAGCCCCGGGCCAGAAGCGGCGTCCATTTCCACAGGACCTGCCAGAACGGCGGCTGGCCCGAACCGGTCTGCGCGACCGCCGCGCCGGCGATCAGCACCAGCACCAGCCCCGCCGACCAGACGAGCCCGTTGGCCAGCGAGGCGCCGGTGTGCCGGTCAGGCGCGGTCATTGGCCGAATCCCGGCAGCCGCAGCCGCCGCTCGATCCGGTGCATGACCCAGACCAGCAGGCTGACCAGCCCGACATAGGTCACCAGCAGCACGATCATCATCTCCGGCACGTTGACCGCGTCGGACCAGATCTGGTTCGAGACGTAGAGCAGCTCCGGCACCGCGATGGCATAGGCCAGCGATGTCGTTTTCACCAGATTGACCAGATTGTTGTTGAGCGCCGGCAGCGAGATGCGGAAGGCCAGCGGCAAGACGATGTGCCGATAGGCCTGGAGCCGGGTGTAGCCCAGCGCCTCGGCCGCTTCCCGGGTCGCGGTCGGAACCGCCTCGATGCCGGACCGGAAGATCTCGACATTGAACGCCCCGGCGAAAAACGACAGCGAGATGACCGCCCAGGTGAAGCCGCCCAGCATCGGCTCCATACCGCCCCAGTCGTTCGGCACCTTCGGCAACAATTCGCCCAGCGCGAAATAGAAGAAGTAGAGCTGCACCAGCGGCGGCGTGTTGCGGAAGAACTGGATATAGGCCTGGAGGGCCTTCCGGACGACGGTCGACCGCACGCCCTGCGCCCACGCGCCGACCACGCCGATCACCAGCGACAGGGCGATGCAGATCGCCGACAGCTCGATCGTCGTCAGCAACCCCCACAGGAATCGCCGCCGGTCGAACCCGTCATAGACGATGGTCAGATTGACGCCGGTGGCGTCGTAGAGCTGCTGGAACCAGGCGGCGATGACTTCCAAGGGGACCCGTTTTCTTCGTTCCTTACATTCAAAACCCCATCCTGAGCCCGTCGAAGGATGGGCTGCTCAGCACTGCGCGGTCGCCGAAACAACCGCACCCTTCGACAAGCTCGGATGCGATGGGTGAGGGAGAAGGTTACTCCCCGTATTCCTCGTGCATCGCCTGGGCGAACGGGCTGGGCTGGATGCCCCATTTCTCCTCCAGTTCGAGGATCGTCCCGTCGCGGTGCCAGTCGATCGTCACCTCCGAGATGAACTGCATCATCTCCTCGTCGCCCAGCAGGACGCCCATGCCCCAGGGCGAATCGTCGATGGTCTCCAGCGGCATCTCGTAATCGCCCCAGGTAGCCGTGTCGGCGAGGGTCGAGACGATCAGCGCGTCGTCGTAGACGAAGGCGGCGCAACGCCCGGACTGGAGCGCGTTGAGCGCCTCGGAGGTGCCGGTGAAGGCGACGATCTCAGCGCCGAACTCCTCGGCCGTTCGCCGGTTGTAGAAAGCGCCCTGAATGCCGCAGACCGGCAGGCCGTCCAGGTCATCCCATTCTTCCAGGCCAACCGACTTGCGCGCCAGCACGTTGGTGCCCGAGGAATAGTAGCTGGGGTCCGGGATGCCGACGACCGCGGCCCGCTCCTCGGTGTCGGTCATGGTCGCGATCATCAGGTCGATCCGGCCCTGCTGGACGAACTCCATCCGGTTGGACGCGATGACCGGCACGAACTCGATCTCAACGCCCAGGCGCTCGGCGATGTCGCGGGCCAAATCGGGCTCCATGCCGACGATCTCGCCCGACGGATCGATGAAGCCGAACGGCTTGTAGTCGGCCTTGACGCCAACGACGATCTTGCCCCGGCTCTCGATGTTCGCCAGCGTTTCCTGGGCTTCCGCGGCTCCCGGTACCGTCGATGCCGCCAGCGCGACCGCGGCGACGGCCATACCGAATTTCAACTGCTTCATGTGTTGCCTCCTGTCTTGGACTTGCGTGGAAGATTGTAGCGCCGGAGGTCGTCGGCCTCCGGGTCATTGGCCTCAGAGTCGTCGATCACCGCGATGCCCTGTCCGACCGGCTCGAAGGCGCGGTGAAGGGCGGGCACGCCCTGGTCGCGCAGGAACCGGCGATAGAGCGCCGCAAGGTCCCGTGGCAGGTCGGCCAGTTCGCCGCGCCGCGCCATCAGGGTGAAGGTCCGCCATATCCCCGGCCCGGGCAACGGCATGTGCCGCACCGCCTCGGCCCTGTAGCCGCATTTGTAGAGGCAGAGCGGCGTTGTGATCGCCCAGCCGATGCCGGCCGCGACCAGGCTGATCAGGCTGTTGGTCTCGTCGAACTCGAACCGACGCGGGATGTCTAGATTGAGCCGGCGGAGGTGGCGGTCGATCTGCCGTCCGATTGCCGACCGCGCACTGTAGCGGATCAGCGGCGCGACCTCGGCCAGCCGGGCAAGCTGGACCTCCTCGCCGTCGCGAATAAGGAAGCGCGGCGCGATCAGGATATACGGCTCCCGCACCAGGGGATGGCGTTCCAAGCCGTCCAGATCGTCAAGATCGTCCAGCGCATCGGTCGCGACGACCACGTCCAGCTCCCGGGACATCAGCGCGTCGTGCTGCAGCGGCGACAGCCCCGACCACAGGGTCAGATGCGCCGCCCGGTCGCGCATCGTCTTGATCAGATCGGCCCCGAATGCGGCGGCGAAGGAATCGACGAAGCCCAGGCGGAGCCGGGGCAGCGAAGCCTGCGCCGACTGGCGCAGCAGGTTCGGCAGCCGGGCAAGATCGGTCAGCAGCACTTGCCCGTGATCGCGTAACAATGTGCCGGCGGCGGTCAGCGCGACCGGGCGGGTGCGCCGGTCGATCAGTTCGACCCCGATATGCCGCTCCAGGGCGCGGATATGCTGCGACACCGCCGGCTGGGTCATGCCCAGGCGCCGCGCGGCCCCGGTAAGCGAGGCCGACTCGCACACCGCGCCGAAAATCTGCAGAGATCGGAAGTCGATGGGATGTTCGCCCCGCATGCCCGTCACCATTCTCGGGATCGTAGTCTCGCGGAACGCGGTCGAGCAATATAGCCCCATCACCATATCTTATGATGACCATAAGATAGAACCACTGGGATAGCGAGCGAGCGACTGCATGTCAGCGCCGCGATCCAGCCGAACACTCAGAGTTGCTCGATCTCGAACACCCAGCTATCGGGCAGGATCCGGTTCTCGATGAGCTTGGCGATGCGGGGATCGAGTTCATCAGGAGCGAAGGTTCCGCATCGTGAGAGCGCCCGGCGAAAATCGACTTGCGGGCCGAGATATTCGAGCATCACGGTCGAGGCCGAGGGCATGCGTCCGCGTTTCAGGGGGCCCCCGGTCTGCAGCCCGAGCAGGTAGTCGACGCTGGATCGGTAGGACGGATAAAGCATCATCTCGGTAATCGAGGTTGCAAGAAGCCTCTCGTACTCGACAACCATGATGCGTTCGCCGAGGAAGAAAGCCATGCCGTCATATTTCGACACTTCGGCGGGCTGCCCCACCTGATGGGCATGTCGCTCGATATTCTTCCAGTAGTAACGGCCGTCACGTTCCCAGAGCATGGCAAAAGAACGGATGATCCGGCCCGGATAGCTGAACGCGTAGAAATAACGATAGTAACAGCCGACATAGCGATCGAGCCTCGCCGACAGTCGAACGAGTTTTTCGATCTGGCGCACATAGGGCGGCGCGGCGATCTCGCCGCGCCGGTCGCGCCGCAGAGATAAGAGGTCGGCGAAGCGACCCTCTTCCAAGAGCAACTCGGATTCGGTGACGCCGAAGAAGTCGCAGATGCGGCGCATATTGTGGCGCGATGGCCTGACTTGGCCGGACAGATACTTGTTGAACTGCTGTCGATTAATTCCCACTCGCCGGCAGACGTCGGCGATCGAGGGGAAAAGGCTGCAGGCGAAAGCCAGGTTGGCGGGAAAGGTATCTTGCATCTGCCTATCGCAACCTGTCGCAGAATTGTTGTCAACCTGCTCAGAAGAGCGAAATTGCGACAGTCGGACGGCCGTGTCCAAACTCCGCGTCAAATGAAGAGAGGATCGCACGATGGACATGACGCCGGCCGCGCCGGACGCGGTAGTGGAACATGAGCATGTAGAGATCGCGCTCGCCGACGGTTGCAGGCTTGCGGCGCGCATCTGGATGCCGGCCGACGCCGAAACAAAGCCCGTGCCGGCAATTCTCGAATATCTGCCCTATCGCAAGAACGACGGCACACTGCCGCGGGATGCGGTGCGCGCGCCCTTCATCGCCGCGCGACGCTATGCCTATGTCCGGGTCGATCTGCGCGGCACAGGCGAGTCCGAAGGAGTGATGAAGGACGAATATCTGCCGCAGGAGCTCGAAGACGGCTGCGAGGTGATCGCCTGGCTTGCCCGACAGCCCTGGTGTGACGGCAATGTCGGAATGGTCGGGATTTCCTGGGGCGGCTTCAACGGCCTCCAGATCGCCGCCATGCAGCCGGCCGCCCTCAAGGCGATCGTCACCCTGTGCTCGACAGACGACCGCTACGCCGATGACGTGCACTATATGGGCGGGACCATGGTGATCGACCAGATCAGCTGGGCATCGCACATGTTCGCCATCAACACGCTGCCGCCCGATCCGCGCCATGTCGGCGAGCGATGGCGCGACATGTGGCTCGACAGGCTCAAAGGTTCGGGCTTGTGGCTGAAGACGTGGCTGGAACACCAGACCCGGGACGATTACTGGAAGCACGGCTCGGTCTGCGAGGACATCTCGCGCATCAAGGTGCCGGTCTATGCCGTGAGCGGCTGGGCCGACGGCTACTGTCGGGCGGTCTTCCGACTGATGGAGACACTCGAAGGACCCAAGAAGGGCCTGGTGGGACCGTGGGCGCACAAATACCCCCATATCGGCGCTCCCGGCCCGGCCATCGACTGGCTGACGGAAGAGCTGCGCTGGTGGGACCACTGGTTGAAAGGCAAGGAAACGGGGATCATGGACGAGCCGCAATTGCGGCTCTATCTCCAGGATCACGCCGAGCCGAGAAGCAGCTATTCGCGACGCGAAGGCCGCTGGATCGAAGAACCATCCTGGCCTTCGCCGAATGTCGCGTGGGTCGCCTTCGCGCTCGGCGCGGACGGTCGGCTCGCGCGGGATGTGCCAGCGAACGAGGAGGCGGCCCTTTCGGTGCGCTCACCGCTCGGTGTGGGGCTCGCCGGAGGCAAGTGGTGCTCCTATGCGAGGCCGGGCGACCAGCCCGTCGACCAGCGCCGTGACGACGCCGGCAGCCTGGTCTTCGAGACCGCGCCGCTCGGCACGCCGCTACACGTGGTGGGCGACCCGGTGGTGGAACTCCGCTTCAGTGTCGATCGGCCGGTCGCGCAGGTTGCCGCGCGCCTCGTCGACGTCGCGCCGGATGGGGCCGCGACACGGGTGAGCTACGGACTTCTCAACCTGACGCATCGCGACAGCCACGAAACTCCCGAGGCGCTTGAGCCGGGCAAGACCTACACCGCACGGGTGCAACTCAAGCATGTCGCGCAGATTTTTCGGGCGGGACACCGGCTCCGCCTATCCATCTCAACCAGCTATTTCCCGGTTGCCTGGCCGGCGCCCGATGACGCTACCCTCACCGTGCATACAGGTGCGAGCCGACTTCACCTGCCCTTGCGGGAGGACGCGCTCCATGCGCCCGAGCCACGCGATCTCGGTCACGCCCGGGGAGCGTTGGCAATGCCCCTCGAAATCGACGAGCCGTCAACAGCGGACTGGCAGGTTATCGAGAATCTCGCCGACGGAAGCGTAAGGGTCGAGATCACGGCCGACGAAGGAAAGAGCACGATCGTCGGAGCCGATCTCAAGACCTGGGGGCGGACGGTCGAGACCTATGGGTATCAGGGCAATGATTATGTCTCGCCCTGGACGTCCATCACCTCCGACTACGGAATGGCGCGCGAAGGCTGGGAGGTCACAAGCCGCACGGAGACCTGTTTCTCCGCCACGAAAGACCATTTCGTCGTGGCGGCGCATATGCGCGTCTGGCTGGGCGAAGAGCAGGTTCATGAGGCGCAATGGGACTTCCGGACGCCTCGCCATCTGATTTAGCTGGGCATAGCCTCCTTCGCATCATGACGCATAACAAGCTTAAATAGACGCGACATGCGAAATTGATTCGATCAGGAAGCGATACTCTAATCCCCCTGCAAAGAGCCGCGAAGACGGCCCGAATATACGTGCCATGGGACAGCGCACAGGAGAGGCGACAATGACCAAGATGAAGAACTTCTTCCATCCCGCCATCGATCGTCGGGGCTTTCTCAAAGGCGCCGCCGTCGCCGGGCTCGTCGGCGCCACTATGCCGCTGTCTTCAAGAATATGGGCGCAGTCGGGCAAGGTATTGCGCGTCAGTTCCTATGCCGACATCGACGCGCTCGATCCGGGTTTCTACCAGAACGGCTACAACGTCGATGTGATGAACTGCATCTACTCCAAGCTCGTTCGCTACGTGCCCGGGCGCGAATGGGACTGGGAGCTCGAAGCGGCCGAAGAGATTGAGCAGGTCGACCCCACTCATATCCACTTCAAGCTCAAGCCCGGAATCATGTTCACCGGCGGCCATGGCGAGATGACGGCCGAGGACGTGAAGTTCTCCTTCGAACGTGTCATTAGCCACGACAGCCCCGTCAAATCCGACTGGGGGCCGCTCGATCATGTCGAAGTGACCGACAAGTATTCCGGCGTCATCGTGCTCAAGGAGTCCTTCCAGCCGCTCTGGACGATCACCCTGCCCTACGGGACAGGCCATATCGTTTCGAAGAAGGCCGTCATGGAAGCAACCGAGGACGGCGGCAATTTCGGCATGGAGCCGCCATGCTTCTCGGGCCCTTATGTCCTCGACGAATGGGTTCCGAACCAGCACGTCAAGCTCGTGCGCAACCCGGACTGGAAGGGTGAAGCGCCCGGCTTCGACGAAATCCGCATCCTTCCGATGGACGATACGAAGGTTGCCGAGCGCGCCTATGAAGCAGGGGATCTCGACTTCACCGAAATCACCCTGTCCTCGCTCGCCGGCTACCGCGGCAACGCGCCGGCCGATACCACGATCGAGGAATATCCCTCGCTCTACTATGTCTGGCTCGGCATGAACCTCGACAACCAGGCTCTGGGCGACATCAATCTGCGTAAGGCGATCCAGCATGCCATCAACGTGCCGCAGATCCTCGGCGCGGCCTATTTCGGCGAGGCGGCGCCCTCCACGGGATTGATCGCGCCCGGTCTCATCGGCCATCGCGAGGCCCCGCTGACGCCGATCGAGGGCGATCTCGACAAGGCCCGGGAATTGCTTGAAGCAGCCGGCGGTCCTCCTGCCGAACCGCTGAGGCTCGACGCGCTCAACGCCACGGTGTGGAAAACGATGGCGGAGGTGATCCAGGCCCAACTCGGCCAGATCGGCATCCCGGTAATGGTGAACCTGCAGGACTCGGGCTCGTTCTGGACGCTCGGCATGGAAAGCGAAGGCGATCGCTGGAAGGACGCTCAACTCATCCTCAACCGGTTCTCGATGCTTCCCGATCCCTACTATGCGACAAGCTGGTTCACGACGGAACAGGTCGGCATCTGGAACTGGGAGCGCTTCTCCAACGCGGAGTTCGACGAGTTGCATCAGCAGGCGGTCCAGGAGACGGACCGCGACAAGCGCGCCGGGATGTACGTCAGGATGCAGGACATCATGGAGGAAACGGGCGCTTACAAGTTCCTTACTCATGAAGGCAGTCCGGTGATGTTCCGCGCGGACATGGAACCCGCGCTACGTCCTGACGCGCGACCGCTTTTCATCGGCTTCAAGGGCTGAGCGAAGCCTCATCGAAGCGACGGAAAAGGGAGATCGCGAGTCTTGATCCTTTACGCCATCCAGAGATCCCTTCTCTCGGTGCTGATCATCATGGTGGCGGTCTCCCTCCTCAACATCATGCTCCATGTCGTGCCGGGCGACCCGGCCGTCATGGTGCTCGGTCCGCGCGCCACGCCCGAACTCATTGCCGAGACGCGCGTCGCCATGGGCCTCGACCGATCATTGCCGGTTCAACTAGCGACCTTCTTCGGCAATGTCCTTCAGGGCGATCTCGGCCGTGACATCTTCACCAACCGGTCGGTCGGCCAGATCGTCTTCAGGCAGTTGCCCTACACGCTGGTGCTCATATCGGCGTCGATCCTGTGGGCCGCGGCGCTCGGCATCCTTCTCGGCGTCCACTCCGCCATCCGGCGGAATTCCTGGCTCGACAGGATCACCGGGGTTCTCTCGGTTGGCACGATCTCGATACCTGCCTTCGTCATGGCGCTCTATGCGGTTCTCATCTTCGCCGTGTGGCTGCAATGGCTGCCGGCGATCGGTGCGGGACAGGGGTTCTGGGGACGAGTAGAGCATCTCATTCTGCCCTCCTTCGCGATCGGCATTTCCTGGGTCGGCTACGTGGCGCGGATCGTGCGCGCCTCGATGCTTGAGGTCATGGGCGAGCCGCATGTGCGCATGGCGCGGGCCTTCGGGCTGAAGGAAAGCGCGATCGTTCGAAGCCATATCCTGCGCATCGCGGTGCAGCCCGCCATCACGCTGATCGGCGCCGGCGTGGCGCATCTCTTCTCCGCGGCCGTCTTCGTGGAAGTCATTTTCGCGCGTCCGGGTATCGGCGCGCTCATCGTCAGCGCCGTCAACGAACGCAACTATCCGATCGTGCTCGGCACCGTGCTCGTGACGACCGGCATCATCGTGCTCGCCACGCTCGTCTCCGACCTGATTGTGGCCTGGCTCGATCCGCGCCTGAGGGAATCGCTATGAGCGACGCCGCCGTGATGCGCGAACCCTCGGCTCTGGGGCGGACGGCGCGACAGCTCGCACGCAACCAGATGGGGCTGATCGGGGCGATCCTCGTCGCGCTGGTGGTGGGGGCGGCGATCTTCGCGCCCTGGATCGTTCCTTATGACCCGACGCAGATCATGGTCGGCCCGCGCATGGCGCCGCCGTCGATGGATCACTGGCTTGGAACCGACAATATCGGTCGCGACATCTTCAGCCGCGTCATCGCCGGCGGACGCATCGCCATGCTTGTCGCGGCCGCCACGCTCGGCGCGGCGCTCACCGCCGGGGTGGCGCTCGGGCTTGCCGCCGGGTTCGGGCCGAAATGGCTCGACAACATTCTCCTTCTTTTCTTCGATGCGATTCGTTCGTTCCCGACCATTGTCTTCGGCCTCGCCGTGGTCGCGCTGATCGGACCGAGCCTCTTCACCGTCATTCTTGTCGTGTCCATCACGTCCGTGCCGGTCTATGCGCGGATCGTGCGCACGCAGACGCAGGCCCTGCGATCGGCCGAGTTCATCCTTGCCGAACGCGCCATGGGAGCGGGCACGCTGCGCATCCTGATCATGCACATCCTGCCCAACGTTCTCGGGCCGCTTCTCATCTTGGCGAGCATGGACGTTCCCATGGTGATCGCCGTGGAAGCGGGCCTGAGCTTTCTCGGCATGGGCGTGCGCCCGCCCGCTCCCTCCTGGGGGGTCATCATCAATGACGGCTACAATTTCATCCGTAACTCGCCCTGGCCGGTGATCGGAGGATCGATCCCCATTATCCTTGTGACTCTCGGCTTCACTTTCCTGGGCGAGACGCTGCGGGACATCTTTGACCCCAAGCTGCAGAAGGATCTTTGATGCAGGCGCCGCCGAAGGCAGCATCAGGCAATAGGACGCTCGTTGCGGTCGACGACCTCTCGGTCGACTTTGCGACGCCGCGCGGCGCGATCCATGCCCTGCGCAACGTTTCCCTCGACATCGCGCGGGGTCGAATCATCGGCATTGTCGGCGAAAGCGGCTGCGGCAAGTCCACGCTCGCCTATGGCCTGATCGGCCTTCTGGCCGGCAATGCGAAGGTCACCGGCGGGACGATCCGGATGGACGGCCAGGACCTTGTGAAGCTGTCCGAGGCGCGGTGGCGCGACCTGCGCGGCAAGCGCATCTCGATGATCTCTCAGAACCCGATGACGTCCTTGAACCCTGTGACCACGATCGGGCGTCAGATGACCGACATCCAGTATCGCGACGCGATCTCCATGGCGCAAAAGCGCCAACGGTCCGTCGAGATGCTCGATCTCGTCCAGATGCCGGACGCCCGCAGCAAGCTCGACGTCTATCCGCATCAGCTATCGGGCGGCATGCGCCAGCGTGTGTGCATCGCGATGGCCTATCTGACGCGTCCGGACCTCCTGATCGCGGACGAACCGACGACTGCTCTCGACGCCACGCTCGAGGTGCAGATCGTCCACCTCCTTCGCGACCTGCAGAAGAAGTTCGGCTGTTCCGTCGTGTTCGTCTCCCATCATCTGGGCGCCGTCGCCGAACTGTGCGACGACATCGCGGTGCTGTATGCCGGCGAAGTGGTCGAGCGTGGCGCGGTGCGCGACATATTTCATCACCCAGCGCACCCCTACACTCAGGCTCTTTTCGAGTGCGATCCCGCCCGTATCAAGGAAGCGACCCGAACGCTGCCGACCATACCCGGCACGCTGCCCGATCTCAGGCGAGCGCCCAAAGGCTGCATTTTCGAGACACGCTGCCCGCATGCCATGGAGCGTTGCCGGGTCGAACATCCGGCTGCCTATTCCGGGCGACCGGGCCAGTCGGCATGCTGCCACCTCATGGACGCAGGTTGATGGCGCTTCTCGAAATCGACGATCTACGGGTCAGCTATCGCCGCATGGGGGGCATACGCGCGGCAATCAAGAACGAGCAGCCGACCTTCGATGCCGTGGCGGGCGTCACTTTCACGCTCGAAGCCGGCGAGACGCTCGGCCTCGTCGGCGAGAGCGGGTCCGGCAAGTCGACCATCGCAAGGACGCTGATTGGGCTCAAGAAGCCGGCCTCGGGATCGATCCGGTTCGAGGGTCGCGAGATCGCTGGCGCCTCGGCAAGGGAATATGGCCGGTTGCGCCGAGAGATCGCGATGATGTGGCAGGATCCCTCGGGATCGCTGTCGCCGCGCATGACGGTCGGGGCGCTGATTTCGGAGCCTTTCCGGATCCACGGCGTGCCGACGGGCAAGGGCGAAGCTGAGCGACTGCTCGAAACGGTCGGTCTGCCCGCCGACTTCGCCAGCCGCTATCCCCATCAGCTTTCCGGCGGTCAGGCGCGTCGCGTCGGCGTGGCGCGGGCATTGGCGCTCGACCCCAAGCTTGTCATCGCTGATGAACCGACCGCCGGTCTCGATATGTCGGTGCAGGCGGAAGTGCTCAATCTCATCGCCGAGATGCAGGCACACACCGGCGTCGCGATCCTGGTCATCACGCACAATCTTAATGTCGTGCGTCACATCACCGATCGCATGGCGATCATGTATTTGGGACGGTTCGTGGAACAGGGACCGACCGCTACGATCTTCTCCGACCCTCGCCATCCCTATACCGAGGCGCTCCTTTCGGCCAATCCAGAGCCCGATCCGGACGCTGTCGCCGCACGCGTGGAGCTTTCCGGGGAGGTGCCGAACCCGGTCGACCGCCCGAAGGGCTGCGAGTTTCATCCCCGCTGCCATCATGCAAGACGGGATTGCATGGACGTTTTTCCAGAGGAGAATGGCTCGGCTGTGCACCACTATCGCTGCCGCTATCCGCTCGGCGCGCCGCTACTCACGCTGCCGACAGGATTCTCAAGCCCGTAAGGGCCCATAATTCCTGGATCGGCCGTCATGCCCGGGCTGTCCCGCATGCCAACCGGTCGAAGATGTCGGGACTGCCCATCTGTCCGCCTTTGAGAATCATCGGCAGGCCGTCCAGCCGATTGGCGGCATGCGCCCGCACCAGTGGGACGCCGTGGTCGAAGTCGGCGATGACGGAGATGCTGACGACGTCGAGACGCTCGACCGCGATGCTCGACGTGTCGCCGCCGGCGATAGCGAGGCAGCAAATCCGCGCGCCTGAAATCGCCTCTTCCACGAAACCTGCAGTGGCTTCGGCCAGGCTCCGTCCCGATGGGCCTGGGCCGTCGCTCTCGATGAGATATGCCAGGAC
This sequence comes from Inquilinus sp. CAU 1745, assembly GCF_039839375.1. Classification (NCBI taxonomy): domain Bacteria; kingdom Pseudomonadati; phylum Pseudomonadota; class Alphaproteobacteria; order Rhodospirillales; family Rhodospirillaceae; genus Inquilinus; species Inquilinus sp. CAU 1745. The sequence continues at coordinate 45,944 of NZ_JBDOQU010000010.1, read as the reverse complement.
ATTCGAGCCCTGCGCGAGGCTGGTCCGGCAGCGCTCGACGAGGCCCGTTCGCTCCGGCCCGGTCGACAGGGCGGCGGGCGCCACCGGTATCTTGACGTAGGATGAAGCTCGCCTCACCTGCTCTGCCGTGACCGCCGACCGGCTGCCGGCAAAAACGAACACCGGACCGGAAGGCGGGGGCGCTGTTATCGGACGCGGGCGGGGCCTCGGCCTCTCTTCGCGCGGGCACATGGCTTCCGCGACGCTGCTGCCCCCTATGCACAGGACAGTCTGGCGCGTGGCGAGCCTTCGGAGCGCCGCGCCGATGACCGCAAGATCGTCCTCGCAGGAGATATCGAACAGCGTCCGTCTTTCGCCCGAAGCCTGCCGCTCTTCGATCAGTTCCGCGAGATCGGCGGCGCCCCTTCGATATTCCGGGTAGGCGACCAGCCCGATCCGCTCCCATCCCTGGCGTCGAAGATGCAAACGCAGATCGGCCTCGCTCATCGGCGTGATCGGGTGGACGCTCATCACCGGATGCCGGTCGATTCGATGCATCGCCTGGTCGGCCGCCGTGGCGAAGAGATGACCGAAGAGACAATAGCGGCCAAGGGAGGGCTGGCCTCCGACTATCGCGATCCAGCGTGCGCCGGTTGCGTCGGCGAATGCATCGGCCGCGGCGGCGATGTTGCCGATCTCCGGCGAACTGTCGAAGGTCGAGCAGACCTTCAGATGGTTGACGCACGCGTTCATGGGAGCGATATCGGCGGCGATCTCCCGCAAGCGGCGCGCGCCGGCCTCCCGCGGCATTGAGCGGAGCGAGGTCGCCACGCCGATCGCATCCAGATCGGCCATTTCGGGATTGTCGGCAACGTTCGGCGGCCGCAGGTAGAGCCGCGCGTCGAGGCCGCGCCGCACCAGAGTCGCCAACGTGTCGGAAGCGCCGGTGAAATCGTCGGCGCAGAACACGATCTCCGGCCTTGTTTTCACGCAAGCGCTCCGTAGAAGGCAAGCGACTGGGCGAGCGCCGGATGCGTCCTGGCATGCGCCTCAAGCGTGTTTCCTTCCGTGATGGCGTCCCAGGCCTGACGCAGACTCGCCACGCCGGCCGCTGGCCCCATGGGATGGGCGAGGATTCCGCCGCCGGCGAGGAACATGAAATCGGCGGAGCCGGCCGCCTGACAGGTTACCGGAAGCGTGCCCGCCCACTGGCCGGAGGAGAAGACCGGCAGAACCTGGTCGTTGGCCTCACCGTCATGGGCCAGCGGCTTTGCGCACAGCCGCGCGGCCTCGGCGACATCCTCATCGGCATCGGCGAATTTGCCGCCGATGCCGTGCACATGCATGTGATCGACGCCTGCCAGGCGATAGAGCGTCTGATAGGCGGCAGCGGATATCCCCAGCGCCGGATGGCGATGCAGGGCGCCATAGCCGTTGCGATGTCCGTGCAGGATGAGCGGTGTCGAGGCGCGCAGCGTCTGCAATCCCGCCAGCCCGACCCAGTTCATGCTGGCCATCACGCAGGAGCCGCCTTCCCTCTCCACAAGATCGGCGTGCCGGCGCATGGCGTCGATTTCGTCGGTGATATTGAAGGCGACCAACACGTCGCGCCCGGTCCGCTGTCGATAATCGCGGACACGACTCATCACGGCCGGAACGCGCTCCGAAATCGGCGCATATGCTGGATCCGCAGCCACCTCGTCGTCCTTGACGAAGTCGACGCCCGCCTCGCAGAGATCGCCGACGAGGGTCGCGATCTCCCCGCTCCTGAGACCGACATTCGGCTTTATGATCGTGCCGAAGAACGGCCGATCTAAAACCCCCGCCCGCTGGCGCGTGCCTTCGATCCCGGCCACGGGATGGGCGAAGCGGTCCCTGTAGGCGGCGGGGAGCCCGAGATCGAGGAGCCGCAGACCGGTCACCTCCCCGAGATCGTATAGATTGCCACAGACGGTCGCGGCGAGCGTCGGCAGATTGGCGCCGATATTGTCGACAGGAAAGGCGACCCGTATTTTTGCACGGCGATAAGGCCCGCCGACCGCTTTCGCCTCAAGCCAGGCGCTGGTGAGGCTTGGCGCAGGCGTAGGCTTGATCTCCCTGACGGAGAGCAGCCGGGCGGCGGCCCGCTGCCTCAACTCGTCGGTCTCGCCGGACACGCGCACGAAGGTGCCGCTGCTCTGTTCGCCGGCGATGATGCCGGCGACCTTCTCGGGATCGAGCGGCGTCTCGACCAGATATTCGGCCTCGATCATGACCACCGCCCGTCAACCCTCCGACAGCGACGGAAACGGTCTGATCGGATCGGCCCCGTCCCAGTCCATGGAGGCTTCGCGGATAGTCCGGAACAGCCGTCCCTTCGGTCCCACGACCTCCGACAGTTCGATCACGGTCCCGGGATGCAGTTCCTTGTCGAAATAGACGAAGCGCCCCTGTTCACCCACCTTGCCGCCCATCTTCACGCGGAAGCCCCTGGCTTCCAGGGAGGTGAGATCGGTTTCGAAGCTCTCGGTCCAGTAGGCGACGTGTTGCAGGCCCAGCCGGCCGGCGCGCTGGAAATCCCGATACATCGACGGCGCGTCGTTTCGGGTCTGGATGAGTTCGACCTGAACGAAGCCGGAATTGGCGAGCGCGACTGAATTGTGCACCTCATGGGGCTCGCCGTCGTAATGATAGTCCTCTATCGGCACCTTGGGATTGTAGTACCAGGGGCCGACACCCATGGTTTCGGTCCAGTACTTCATGGCGACTTCGATGTCGTCCACGACATAGCCAAGCTGTCGGATCTCGCCCAGGAATCTACTCATATCGCCTCAGTTGATGAAAAGATCGGGAAGCCAGGTCGACAGCAACGGGAACAGCGTCACCAGCGCCAGGGAAAGGAACAGCGGGATGTAGAAGGGCGCGGTGCCGCGGACGACCTCGTGGAACGGCATCTTCGCGACGATCGACATGACGTAGAGGCTCATGCCGACCGGCGGGGTAAGCAGGCCGATCATGAGATTGAGCACGAAGACAACGCCAAGCTGTATCGGATCGACGCCCGCGGCGATCATGGCCGGGGCGACGATCGGCGCGATGATCAGGATGGCCGCGATCGATTCCAGAAACATCCCGACGATCAGGAGCAGAACATTGAGGATGATCAGGAGGACCAGCGGATTATCGGAAATGCCGAGCAGCCATTCGCCGGCGGCGGCCGGCACGCCGTCGATGGTCAGCACCCAGGCGAAAAGCGCGGCGGAGGCGACGATGAACAGGATGTTCGCGGTCGATTCCACGGTTTCCACGGCCGCGGCCACAAACCGCTTCCAGGTCAGTTCCCTATAGATGAATATGCCGATAAGGATGGCGTAGGCGACGGTCACACCCCCGACTTCGGTCGGACCGAAATAGCCGCTCATCAGGCCGCCGACCAGGATGATCGGCGCGATCAACGCGGGAGTCGACACTACCACGCTGCGGGCCAGGGTCCGGAATGTCGGCTTCACATCATCGCGCGGCAGCTTCTGGACGCGCGCCTGTATCGCGACCTGGATCATCTGCACCGCGGTAATGATAAGCGCCGGCACGGCGCCCGCGAGCAGCAGCTTGACGGCCGAGATTTCCGCGGCGGCGGCGAAAATGATCAGCGGAATGCTGGGAGGAAAGATCGGCCCGATGGTGGCCGACGCGACCGTGATGCCCGCCGCATAGCGCTTCGTGTAGCCCTGGTCGACCATCATATCCATCTGGATCTTGCCGAGCGCGCCGATATCGGCGAGCGCGGCGCCGGATATGCCCGAAAAGACCAGGCTGACCAGAATGTTGACCTGGGCCAGTCCGCCGCGGATGCGGCCGACCAGCAGGCGCATCAGTTCCATCAGGTGGTTGGTGATGCCGGTGGTGCTGAGCAGCGTCGCCGCGAAAATGAACAGCGGCACGGCCAGCAGCGGCGTGGAATCGAGCGCGTTCACCGCCCTCTGCGCGAGGACCGCGACAGGCAGGTCGTAGACGACGATCACGACCGCGGAGGACAAGCCGAGGCCGACGGCCACCGGCGCACCCATCGCGAGAAGGAGCACGAACAGGACGATGAGCAGCAAGGTCATGGCAAGTGCGCCGGTTCGGGATCAGGAAGGCGGCCACGGGCCAGCGCGACGACTCGCGCAAGCGCCACGGCGAAGAGAAGCGCGGTGCCGACGACCATCGGCAGATAGAAGATGAAATTGGGCATGCCCATCGCCGGCGTTGAGAATTTCGCGGCGCGCATCAGGAATTGCTGGGCGCCGAACAGCGTCAACGCCGCGAATGTCAGCGTCGCGAGTTCCGTGAGAAGCCGCAGAACCAGGCGCGAACGACCTTTGAGCATCGACGAAAAGACGTCCACGGCGATGTGTCGCTCCCGCAGCAGCAGGTAAGGCGTCGTCAGATAAACCAGAGCGATGCCGGTGAAGCGCGCAAGCTCGTTTGCCCAGGGCAGGCCCAGATCGACGAAATTGCGCGCCGCCACCTGCAACACGATCAGCGCGGACATCACGAAAAGCATGCCGACGGCGACGACGACGCACAGCCGGGACGCGCGGTCGAGCAGGCCTCCCACCTCCAGCGTAAGTAGCTGCATCCCAATCACTCCCGACCCGGCATCACGGTTCCCACGGCTCAGCCGATCGCCTCGATCTGCTGATAGAGATCGCCATACTGTTCGGCGAACTCCGCATCGATCCTGGCCTTCACCGAAGCCTGGAACGCCTCCAGGTCCAGCCCCTCGTCAGGGCCGATGATGGTCATCCCTTCGTCCTTCAGGGCCTGGAGATTGGAAGCTTCGCCATCGAGCACCGACTGGGAGGCTCGCTCGCGCACGACGGAGGCCGCTTCCTGGACGGCCGACTGGACATCCGACGAAAAGGATTGCCATGTGGAATCATTGATCAACACCAGCTCGGCGCCCTGGATGTGGCCCGTGAGCATCATGTGCGACTGTACGTCGAAGAGCTTGTTGTCCAGCACGACGTTGACGGGGTTCTCCTGCCCCGAGACGACGCCCGTCGCCAATGCCGTCGGCACCTCCGACCAATCGACCGGCACAGGGACCGCGCCCAGGCCTTCGACGGTCGCCAGATAGATCGGGGACGGGATGGCCCGGATCTTGACGCCCTCGAGATCGGATGGCCGCTTGATCTCCCGGTCGGCCGTCAGTTGCCGCGTACCGAAGTAGAAGGCGTAGAGCACCCGCACGCCGCTGTCCGCGACGAGCCGCTCGTTCAGCATCTGCATCACCGGGGAGTCGATGTCGACGACCTTCATGAGATGGTCGACGTCGCGATAGAGATACGGCGTATCGAGTGCGGCAAACGACTCCGACAGCGCGGAGATAGCGCCGGCGGTATTGTGGGAAAGCGCGATCGTCCCGGTCGAAACCCCGGCGGCAAGCTCCCGGATCTTCCCGAGCTGCGATGACGGATAGACATTGATCGCGATCTCTCCGCCGGTGGTCCGGGCGACCTCTTCGGCGAACCATTGCGCCTGCAGGCCGGCGTTGCTGGTCGGGGAGTTCATATGCCCGTAGCGAAGCGTCTGTTGCGCGCCGGCCTTGCCGGGGAAGCCCAGCAAGCCAGCTCCGGCGGCGGCGCCGGTCCAGCCCAGAACGGCGCGACGGGATACGGATTTCTCAAACATCTGATCCTCCCTATGACGGTTTTTGATGTTATTTCAGAAGACGGCGAGATAATTAACGCCTCGACATCCCGCTATTTTGTGGTTGATGGTAAGGAGGCAGTCCGTTATGTCAAACTCAATTGAATGATGTTTTTTGATGGTTTACGGAGCAGATCAAGCATGCCTCGAACCAACGGCCCGATAATCAACGATGTCGCCGCACGCGCCGGGGTCTCGCCCGCCACCGTCGACAGGGTGATCAACAAGCGCCCGGGCGTGCGCGCCCTGACCAGCCGCCGCGTTCTCCAGGCCGCCGCGGAACTCGGCTATCTGCCGGAAGAGGATATCCTCAAATCCCTGCGCCCACAGCCGATGCGGCTTGTTTTCCTCTTGCCGGCGGGGACGAACCCCTATCTCCAGCTGCTCGGCGACACGGTGAAGGCCATCTCTGCGCGGCCACCGCATGACGACGTCCGGATCCGGTGCTTCTTCATCGACAGCTTCAACCCGAAGATCCTGACGGAGGCTCTGAGGCGCTACGGGGAGAAGGCGGACGGCGTCGCGTTCATGGCGATCGATCATCCGCTGGTGCGCGAGGCGGCATCGGCGTTGCGGGCGAAGGGCAAGCACGTCGTGACGATCGTTTCGGACATTTCCGGTTCCAGCCGAACGGCTTATATCGGTCTCGACAACCGCGCCGTGGGGCGTACGGCCGCCTATCTTCTCGGCCGTCTCGCGGGATCGCCCATCGGCAAGCTGGCCTTGATCGCGGCGAGCCGCACCTACCGGGCGCATGAGGAGCGCGAGATGGGGTTCCTCGGCCTGATGGAGGAATCCTTTCCGAATCTATCCGTGGTCGGCGTTCGCGAAGGTCACGACAATCGTGACGAGAACTATCGCCGAACCTTGGAGCTTCTTGCCGAGTATCCGGACCTGATCGGCATCTATAATGTCGGCGGGTCTTCCGATGGGATCGCCCGCGCCCTGCGGGAACAGGGCCGCGATCAGGACATGCTCTTTATAGGCCACGGCCTCACCGCCGATACGCGCAGCCTGTTGCTCGAGGACACGATGGATGTCGTCATCACGCAGAACCCGGACATGATTGTGCATAACGCGCTGCGGGTGTTCGTCAGCGTCCGCCGCGGCGATGATCCCCTGTCAGGCATCGCTCCCCTGACCATGGAGGTCATCGTCAAAGAGAACCTGCCGTGACTTCCCGTGCAGGACAACCCGCCGTGTCCGAGTCTACCATCCGAACATCCTGGGCTGATCCGAACGTCGAGAGGAAAAAGCGGCTATGGCCATGTTCGATCTTGCAGGCGGAACGGCGCTCGTCACTGGCGCCAGTCGCGGTATCGGCAGGGCGGTCGCGATCGGGTTCGCTGAAGCAGGCGCCGACGTCGTCGCCGTGTCTCGATCCGTTGATGGAATGAAGGGCACGGCGGATGCGGTCGCGGCGGCCGGACGGAACTGTCATGTTTTTGCCGCCGATATCTCCGACGTGGCCTCGATAGAAGCGCTCTTCGGTGAGATCGACGCCGCCGGCCTGCGGACCGATATCCTGCTGAACAACGCAGGCATGGAAGAGGTCCGCCCGTCGGTCGATGTCGACGAGAGCCTCTGGGACCGGATTCTGGACACAAACCTGAAGGGCGCCTTTTTCGTCGCCTCCCATTTCGCATCCCGACTGCTGGAGCGGGGCTCCCAGGGGTCGATCATCAATACCTGCTCGCTGACCTCCGCCATCGGCGTCCCGACCGCGACACCCTACACGGCATCGAAATCGGGAATGCTGGGCATGACGAGAGCGCTGAGCAGCGAGTGGTCGCCCAGGGGCATCCGCGTGAACGGCATCGGTCCGGGATATTTCCGGACTGAACTGACCGAGGCGTTCTACCAGGATCCAGCCTGGCAGGAGCGTATGCTCGGCAAAATCCCGATGGGCCGGTTCGGCGAGTTGGAGGATCTTGTTGGGACCTGCGTCTACCTCGCCTCAAGCGCCTCGGCCTATGTGACAGGGCAACTCGTTTTCGTCGATGGCGGCTATATGGCCTCGGTATGAGAGGCGGGACAGAGTGAGGACTGGACAGCATATGATGAAACCAGCGCCGCTCTACGAACGCGTGAAGCAGCATCTCACCGAAGCAATTTCCGCCGGTCGATATGTTCCGGGACAGCGGCTTCCCAGCGAAAACGACCTGGTGAAGCGCCTGTCCATTTCCCGTATGACGGTGAATCGCGCACTCAGGGAATTGAGCCGGGACGGCGTCATTCGTCGGGTCAAGGGCGTGGGCTCGTTCGTCAACGAACCCAACCACCACGCCTCGCTGATGGAAATCCGGGATATCCGGCACACGATCGCCGAGCGCGGGACCGAACATAGTTGCCGTCTGCTCGAGGCCGGCGCACGGGCGGTTTCGGGGGAGACTGCCGATGCCTTGTGCGTTCCCGAGGGCACGGAGATCCTGTACGCAGTGATCCTGCATTTCGAGAACGGCGCCCCGCTGCAACTGGAGCGCCGGTTCATCCGAAAGGACTTCGCTCCCGGATTCCTGGAGATCGATTTCGAGGAGGTCTCGGCGTTCGACTATCTTCAGTCGATCGCGCCGGTCTCGGAACTCGAGCATATCGTGGAGGCGGCGCGACCGGACAGCCTGGAGATCACGACCCTCGGCATCGAACCGGATGCGCCTGCCATACGCGTCCGGCGGCGCACCTGGGTCGGCGAAACCGTCGTGACCCTGGGGTTCTTCTCCCATCCGGGAGACCGATACCGCGTTTCGGTACGCATCAAGCCAGCGGATTTCCCGCATCGGCGCGGGGAACGCGATGCCCCTATCGTCGCGGGCCCGGCTGGTTGCGGTTCGATCGGCAGGAGGTGAAGATGCCGATGATGGGAGATCGTCGGGGAAGTTCGATCCGCTCCCGCGTCCACCGAGCGTTGCGCGGGCCCTCCGACAGTGCAAGCGGGGCGTCCCGACGGGCCACGCGGGTCTTGTATATACAGAGCTTGACGAGTCGGTTATCCACTGCAACGGTCTGCTGTCTTGCAGCGAACGACCCAAAGGGCGAGGAGCGTGACTGAACAGGCCCGAATGGTGGAGATCCGCGACGTCTCGAAATTCTTTGAGGATTTCGCCGCCGTCGATCATGTAAATCTGTCCCTGTCCAAAGGTGAGTTCCTGACCATCGTGGGGCCGAGCGGGTGCGGCAAGACGACCCTGCTGCGGATGATCGCGGGCTTTTCCAGGCCAAGCACCGGTGAGATACTGATCAATGGCGGGCGGGTCGAGACCGTGCCGCCTCACCGGCGCTCGATCGGCATGGTCTTCCAGCGGCTGGCGCTGTTTCCCCATATGACGGCGGCGCAGAACGTCGCCTATCCGCTCAAGATGCGAGGCTTCGATCCGGCGACGATACCCGAGCGCGTGTCGCGATACCTGAAGCTTGTTCGTCTGGAGGGCTATGGGGGCCGCCGCCCGCACGAACTGTCGGGCGGGCAGCAGCAGCGCGTGGCGATAGCGCGGGCGTTGTCCTTCAGCCCGGACCTGCTCTTGCTGGATGAGCCTCTGTCCGCGCTGGACAAGAAGCTGCGCGAGGAGATGCAGCTGGAATTCCGGCGCATCCAGCAGGAGCTCGGCGTCACCACCATCAACGTCACTCATGATCAGCGCGAGGCGTTGGTCATGTCGGACAAGATCGTCGTCATGAACGAGGGCAAGGTTCAGCAGTCCGATAGCCCCGAGGACGTCTACAGGGCCCCGTCGAACCGCTTCGTCGCGAATTTCATCGGCTTGACGTCGACGTTCGCCGGCATCGTCGAGAACGGACAGGCCGGTGAGACCGTCGTCCGCGTCGGCGACCTGATCCTCCATGCACGGCCCGGAAGCGGCGTCGACTGCGGCTCGCTCGTGGACTGCGCCATCCGGGCCGAGCAGATCCGCTTCGTGGACGACGATTCCGGGGGTTACGAAAACGTCGTCACCGGCAGTGTCGAGCAGCGTATATTCGAAGGCGATCGTCTGGTCTACGAGGTCCGGGTTCCAGAGCTTGGAAACGCCACGCTCTTCGTCTTCGATCATGACCCGGTCCACCACACCGAGCACCAGCGGGCAAGCCGGGTCAGGCTGGGCTGGAATGCGAGGGATCTCTTCGCGTTTCCGGGCGATCAAGAAACAAACCGGTAGCAAAGGAGGCTTCAATGTCCATGAAATCCAACCCGGCCGGTGTCGGCCGCCGCCGCTTCCTGCAGGGGGCCGCGCTGGCCACCGGGGCCGCCATGGCTCCCCGGTTCGTGCTGGCCCAGGACAAACCAAGCGAACTCATCGTCCGCGCCTGGGGCGGCGCATGGGGCGACGCCCTGAAAGCTGGCGTCACCGACCCGTTCTCGGAGATGACGGGCATTCCGGTGCGCCTCGATTTCACCGAGGACAATGAGATCAAGCCGAAGATCTGGGCCGCCGTCGATCAGGGGCGCATCCCGCCCATCCATGTGAACTGGGACACGACGACGAACGCCACCATCTCGGCCCTTCGCGGCGTGACCGTCGACCTGAGCGACCTTCCGAACCTCGAGGGCCTGCTGCCGCTCGCCAAACCGGTCGGTCTCGACGGCTATCCGCTCGTCAACACCTACGCCTACGTCTATGTGTGCGCCTATCGTCCCGAGGCGTTTCCGGAGGGCCCGCCACAGTCATGGCGCGTGATGCTCGATCCGAAGTTCAAGGGCCGGATCGCGCTCTACGATGACGGAATCGGCTTCAACCCGATCGCTGTCATCGCCGGCGGCGGAACGGTCGAGGACATCCCGGACAATATGGAGCCGGGCTACGAGTTCTATCGCCAACTGAAGGAAAACGAACCGCTGCTGGGCGAGGACGCCGACTTCACGAACTGGTTCCAGAACGGCGAGATCGACATCGCCTGCACCATCTCGGTCAACGCCCGGGCCGCCAAGCAGAACGGCATCGCCGTCGACTGGACGGTTCCCGAAGAGGGCTGCAAGGTCGACACTGACGGCCTCTGGATCCCCAAGGGCCTGCCGTCCAACGAGGAGCACTGGGCCAAGGAGCTCGTCAATTTCGCGCTGTCGCGTGAGGCGCAGGCCGAATGGTGCTCCGGGCTCGGCCTGCCGCCGGTTTACCCCGGCATCGAGCCGCCGCCGGATCTCGTCGGTGATCCGTCCTATCCGACCGAGCCATCGGATTTCGAAAAGCTCGTTCGTATTCCTTCGCCGGTTCTCGTCGAAAACCAGCCCGTCTGGTTCTCGACGTTCAGTTCGATCATGCAGAGCTGATGCCTCTTTATACAGGGCGCGGAACCGCGTGCTCCGGGTCCTCTTTTCCGGGATGCCCGAATGGCTGACGCCGGCGCCGGCCATAAAGCCCACCGTAAACCGATGTCATGGCGTTTCATGAACGCCGTGGACAGCGCGGTGTCCATGGTCTGGCCGCGCGGCGCGCACGGCATGAACGGCTATCTGTTCCTGCTGCCCGCGCTGGCGCTCGTCTTCATCCTGGTGGTCGGCCTCGGCTACATGGTCGATTACAGCCTGCATGAGCTGGACATCTCGACCTATCGTCTGAAAGAGGAATACAGCCTCGCCAACTATCTCATGATCCTTGAGCGGCCGGTCTATCTGCTGGTTCTGTGGCGCAGTCTTCTCGCCGCCGCCATCGTCACCGCGATTACGGTGTTTCTGGCTTTCCCCTACGCCTATCTCATGGTCCGCACGCCTTCGGCAGCGATCAGGAAGTTCCTGCTGATCGCGCTGTTCCTGCCGTTCTTCATCGGGCAGGTGGTTCGGGCCTATGGCTGGTTGATCATTCTCGGCAAGGAAGGGCTGCTGAACGGGATCGTCACCAGCCTCGGCTTGCCGCCGCTGGACCTGATCTACAACTACCCCGCCGTGATCTTCGGGCTTGTCCAGTACATGCTGCCCTTCGCCGTGCTTCTGATCACGCCAGCCATCGCGGCCATCGGCGAAGACGTGGAGCAGGCTTCGGAGAGCCTCGGCGCGAACTGGACCCGAACGTTTCGCCATATCGTCATTCCGATGGCCACCCCGGGCCTGATCGGCGCCGCCATCGTCGTCTTTACGTTGACGCTCACCGACTTCGCCATGCCCGAGATCCTGGGCGGCGGCACCTCCGATTTCATCGCCAACCTGATCTATGACAGCTATTTCCAGATCTCGAACATCGGGCTGGGCGCGGCGCTTTCGATCGTCCTGGTGATCGTAGGCAGCGGCCTGGTTGCTCTCATATTCATGATCGCGGGCACCGGCACCCTCGGGACCGAGGGGAGGAAGAAATGAGCGGGCCGCGCAGCAAGGCCGCCGTCCTCTGGGGACTCGTGACGTTCAGCCTGGTCACGTTGAGCCTGCCCACCCTGATCATTATCGGCGCTTCGTTCACCTCGGGCGAGATCATCCGATTCCCTCCCGACGGCTTCTCACTGCGCTGGTATGGCGAGTTGTGGCGGTTGGACAGCTTCCGGGACGCCCTCTTCCGGACATTCTACGTCTCCGCGATCTGCACCCTCATCGCGACCCCTGTGGGCACGCTGGCGGGCATCGCCATCGTCCGGTACCGGATCCGCTTTCGCCGGGCCATCCAGGTCTATCTCCTGCTTCCCTTCACGATCCCGCTGGTCGTGTCGGGGTTGGGAATGATGATCTTCTTCGGCCAGATCCGCATCCTCGGGCAGCTCTGGCCCGTCGGCGTGGCCATTTGCGTCATCAACCTGCCCTTCATGATCTGGGCGGTCAGCGCGTCGGTGAACGCCCTCGACGATGAGCTGGAGAACGCCGCCGCGAATTGCGGGGCGCCGCCGATCAGAGTGTTCTTCACCGTCACCCTGCCGGCCGTGATGCCGGGCGTCATCACCGGCGCGCTGCTGATGTTCATCCTCGCCTTCAACGAGTTCCTCGTCAGTCTCTTCCTGGTGAACGCCAGGACGGTGACCTTGCCGGTTCAGATCTATAATTCCATACGCAGCGTGATCACGCCCGACCTTGCCGCCGTGTCGGTGCTCTACATCGTGATCGCGCTCGTCGCCGTCTGGCTTCTCGACAGGCTGGTCGGCCTCGAAATCTTCCTTCGCTCGAAGTAACCCGCAAGAGGACGACCCCCCGTGTCCAGACAGATCAACCTACATATCCTGTCGCCGTTGAGCGTCGAGGCCCGCGCCGGACTGCTGAAGCGGTCGGAGGCCGATCTCGGCCCCTTCATCGCGAAGGTGCGCCCGATCATCGAGGCGGTGCGCGACGGTGGCGACGCCGCGCTTGCCCGCTTCGCCAGGGAGTTTGACAAGAGCCCCGTCGAACCCGACGCGATCGCGGCGACGACCCGGGATTTCGACGACGCCTTCGACGCTCTCGACGACGAGATGATCGAGGTCCTGAAGTTTTCCTCGGACAATGTGCGCCGGTTCCACGAGGCGCAGATGCCCGAGGAGATGTGGCTGAAGGAAATGCATCCCGGCGTCTACGCCGGCGATCGCGTCGTCCCGATCGACTCCGTCGCCTGCTATGTCCCGCGCGGCAAGGGTTCGTTTCCCAGCGTCGTCATGATGACCGCCATTCCCGCCGTGGTCGCGGGCGTCCCGAAGCCCATCATCATCACGCCGCCGGGACCGGACGGAAAGATCGATGCCGCCACCCTGGTCGCCGCCCGACTGGCGGGCGTCGAGCGCGTCTACAAGTGCGGCGGCGCCCAGGGCGTCGCCGCGGTCGCCTACGGGACAGAGACGGTGCCGCGCTGCCTGAAGATCGTCGGGCCGGGCAGCCCGTGGGTGGTCGCCGCGAAACAGGTGCTGGCTGACCGGATCGACCCCGGCATCCCTGCCGGGCCGAGCGAATCCATCATCCTGGCCGACGAGACCGCCAACGGTCGCGTCTCGGCGCTCGATCTCCTGATCGAGGCCGAGCACGGGTCGGACAGCTCGGCCTATCTGGTGACCAGCGCGCGTGAGGTCGCCGAAGCCGCCAGGGCCGCCATTCCCGATTTCTGGAAGGAGATGAGCGAGCAACGGGTCCAGTTCTCCGCCGACGTCCTGTGCGGCCCGCGCGGGGGCATCGTGCTTGCGGACTCGATGGACGAAGCCATCGCCTTCGTGAACGATTACGCACCCGAACATCTGGAGATCCAGGCCAAGGATCCTCACCAGTATCTAGGCTCGATCCGCAACGCCGGAGAGATCCTGATGGGCGAACACACGCCGGTCGCGATCGGCAATTTCGTGCTCGGCCCGAACGCCGTGCTGCCGACAAACGGGGCCGCCCGGACACGATCCCCGCTCAGCGTCTTCGACTACACCAAGCGGATCTCGGTCGGCTACGTGACCAAGGCCGGCTATGACAGGGTCGCCCCCTACGCCCGCAAGTTCGCGCGGTACGAGGGCTTCGACGCCCACGGCAACGCGCTTTCACCGATGCGGGACGAGGCATTCGGCTCCGGCGGTTCATGATGAAGGCGGTCAGGCTCCATGCCATCGGCGATCTCCGCGTGGAGGATGTCGCCGAGCCGGGACCTCCAGCAGCCCGGGAGGTCAAGCTCAAGGTCGAGATGGCCGGCATCTGCGGGTCGGACCTTCATAATTTCCGCACCGGCGCCTGGATGAGCCGCGTGCCGTCGACGCCGGGTCACGAGTTTGTCGCGACGGTCGTGGAGACGGGTTCCGGCGTAACCGGCCTGACCGTCGGCGACCGGGTTGTCGCGGATTCCCGCGTTCCCTGCGGACGATGCGCGGCATGTTCGTCGGGGCGATCCTATCTCTGCCCGTCGATGGGCTTCGTGGGTGAGGTCAATGACGGCGGTTTCGCGCCGTTCACCGTCCTCCCCGAACAGCAGGTCCTGCGCCTGCCGGACCAGTCCCTGCCGGCCGTCGTAGCGGCCATGGCGGAGCCTCTGGCGGTTGCGCTGCATGCCGTCAACAGGCTCAACGCCCCCAGGGACGTCGCGGTCGGAATCGTCGGCGCCGGGCCGATCGGCGCGCTGGCGACGCTTGCCCTGCGCCATGCCGGCCACCCGGTCTTGCTGGCGGAGCGCAACCGGGCGCGGCTGGACCGGGTGCTGGAAATCACCGGCGCAACGCCCTGGACGCTTGATGCGCCGGACGAGTATGGCAAACCAGCCGCGGCCATCGACACCACGGGCGCCGCTCCGATCCTGAACCGGCTGCTCGGCGCGCTGGAGCGCGGCGGTCGCCTGGCCGTCGTGGGCCTCTATCACGGCGCGGTCACGGTCGACCCCAACCTGATCGTCGAGGGCGGCCTGGACGTCGTCGGATGCGCCGCCTTTGATAATGAGCTCGGCGAGGCGGTGGACATGCTGCCGGCTCTCGCGCCGGAACTCGCGGCTCTGGCATCCCGGCCGATCACGCTCAATGACGTGCCCGCGGCCTTCAATGACCTCATCGCCGGATCGGGGACGATCAAGGCGCTCATCGACCCGGAGGCCTGACGCCCGTGATGCAGACGACAGCGGACATAAGAGCGCACGCACGGGCGGGCGAGACCCATAAGGCGGAGCAGGGCCTGCGCGCGCTGATAGAGGCCGTGACGAAGGAGAAGGTCGTCACGGTATCGGTCAATCAGGACCGGTACAGCCTGAACTCCGTCAACGGCTTCGCCCGCCTGGAGACCACGGGCGACGTATTCTTCAAGTTTCACCAGGAGGAGGACGAGGACGGCATCCGGGAGTACTACAACGCGCAGATCCTGGACGAAGCCGGTTATGCGGTGGATCGTCCGTTGTTCGCATCGGGCGAACCCGGCCGACAGATCCTGCTCTATCGACGCCGGTCGGAGAGACGGTTTTCCGAAATTTGCCGGGAACTGGACCATGAACCGGATCCGGCAGTCTTCGAAGACGCCGTGGCCGCGCAGAGGTCGGCGGACGCCGACAACGCGCGGATCGCGATCGAAACGCTGCACGAGGCGTCATACGACGACATCGCCGCCGAGCCGATCTTTCAGCTCTTCCACCGCAGGCTCGTCGATCATCCGGACGACGAAGTCCTGGGCGGCCGGGCTGCCCGGTTCTATGTGAACGGAACGTTCGCGTTCAACGGCTTCTCGGGCGGATGGAGCGATATTGCCGATCTCGAATGGCGGATCAACGGGCGGCGCTATCCGGTAACTCTGGCCAGGGCGTTCGCCATGGCCCGGACGCTGCTCCACCCGCGAATCCATGGCCCCGGCCCGGCGGTCGTCGCGCATGGCGACGCCCACAACGCCAATGTCTGGTTCGACACAAGTGCGCCGCTGCCGCGGCTGACCCTGTTCGATCCTGCATTCGCGGGACGCCACGTCCCCGCGCTCCTGGCCGAGGTCAAGGCGACCTTCCACAACATCTTCGCCCATCCATTCTGGCTCTATGACCCGGATGATTTCGCCCGGCGCTACGCCGCATCGGTTTCGGTTCGTCCGGGCGAACTCGTTGTCGATACCGACTGGGACCTTTCGCCGTTGAGACGCCGCTTCCTGGAGAGCAAGGCCGAACTGTTCTGGCGGCCTCTGCTGGGCGCACTCCGCGCCGAGGGACAGCTACGGCCCGACTGGCAGGCGATCATGCGATCGGCGCTGTTCGCCTGCCCGACGCTGGTGATGGATCTGACAGCGGGCGGTGACGGCGCGCACAACCCGACAAGCTCCACCAACGGTCTGGCCATAGCCATCATGGCGGCCTCGGCCCCGACCGGCGGCAGCGATCCGTTCTCGGACTTCTTCGACCTGTTGGGCTGAGAACCCGCTACCCGGGTCGATCCCCTGTGATTCCTTCCAGAATCACGACGAAGGCGGCGCAGCCGGGATCGATCTTGCCGACCGTGCGCTCCCCGACCCAGCCCGCGCGACCGACCTTGTTGCGGAGCGGAATGGTGGCCTGCAGTCCTTCACGAGCGGCGGCCAGGGCCCTGTCGCCGGCTTCCCGGAGGCTATCGCCATCACGCACGGCTGTTTCCAGGGCGTCGGCGGCGGGATGCAGTGCGTCGATGACGGTTTTGTCGCCCGGCTTCGCCTTGCCGCGTTCCTGGACGCCGAGATCGGCGGCGCGCGCCATCGCAGCGACATCGTCAAGGGTAAGCTCGGCCTTTCCATCCACGGCCTTGCCGGCGCGCATCAGCGCGGTCGCGACGAGAGTGCCCATTGTGGACGACGCGGCCCGATTGACCGCCATGCCGGCCTGGAAGATCAGCTTTCCGAGATTGTCATCGGGCGCTTCGCCCGCGGCAAAATCCTCCAGCGCCTTCGCCATCTTGCCGGCAGTGATGCCGAGATCGCCATCGCCGACAGCCTGGTCGAGTTCCGTCAGGTGATCCTTCCGCTCGTTCAGACGCGCCGCGACGCGCGCCATCGCGGCCCTGATATCCGATGCCCGCACGGCCACCATGTCGCTTCCTCAGTTCTGGATGAAGAAAGGTGAATGGGCCGGCGCGTCGAGAAGGCCGGCCATTTCATCGTCGAGGCGGAAGAAGGTGAAGGAGGCGCCCGCCATCTCCATGGAGGTCGCGAACTCGCCGACATAGGCGCGATGCACCTTGAGGCCGCGTCCCGTTACGACCTCATGCGCCTTTCGATAGAGGATGTACAACTCCTCCGGCGGCGTCGCGCCGAGGCCGTTGACCATGACGGCGAGCCGGTCGCCGGCGGCGGGTTTCAGGTCGTCGAGGATCGCGGTCGCCATGCGCTCGGCCACCTGGTCGGCCGTCTGCAAGGTCTCGCGCTTCATCCCGGGCTCGCCATGGATTCCCATGCCGATCTCCATCTCGTTCTCGCCGATCGTGAAGGTCGGCTTGCCGACCGCCGGGACGGTGCATGGCGACAGCGCGACGCCCATGGTCCGGATGTTGGCCAGCGCCCGTTCCGCGACCTCCGCCACCTCGTCGAGGGAACCGCCGCGATCGGCCCTGGCGCCGGCGACCTTGAAGGCGAACACCATGCCCGCGACCCCGCGCCGGCGGTCCGCCTCCCCGGCAGGCGCGGACGCGACGTCGTCCTTCACCAGGACGGTTCGGACGGGAATGCCCTCCATGTCCGCCATCTCCGACGCCATGTCGAAGTTCATGACGTCGCCGCCATAATTGCCGTAGATGTAGACGACGCCCTTGCCGCCATCGATGCGCCTGGTCACGGCAAGCATCTGTTCCGATGAGGGCGAGGAAAACACGTCGCCGACGGCGCAGCCGTCGAGCAGCCCCTTGCCGACATAACCGAGGAAGACGGGAAGATGGCCGGAACCACCGCCCGTCGCCAATCCGACCTTGCCCTTCACCGGCGCATCGGCCCGGACGATGGCATGGACATCCTCGGCATAAGCCAGTTGATCGGGATGCGCCTTCAATAGGCCATCGAGCATTTCGGGGACGAAGTCTTCCGGTTTGTTCAGGAGCTTTTTCATCGATGCCTCACAACGGGTTCGAGGAGTTGCTGGTCAGGCCTTCGAAGGCCTGCTGAGCTGAAGGGTGTTGACGACGAGCACGAGAAGCAGGAGCGCGCCCCAGATGAATTCCTTCGCGAAGTTCGACACCTGAAGCATGCTGAGGCCGCTCGACAGGAACTGCAGCGACAGGACGGCGAGGACCAGCCCGGCGACCCGACCGAAGCCGCCATAGGGGTTGATGCCGCCAAGCACCGCGATCAGGACCGACAGAAGCAGGTACGAACTGCCATAATCGGCCTTGGCCGAGTTCGCCCGCGACATCATCACCAGGCCGGCGTTCGCCGCGAGGAATGCGCTGATCAGATAGGTCTTCAGCGTCACCGCGGCGTTGTCGATCCCGGCGAAGCGCGAGGCGAGCGGGTTCGTTCCCATCATGTAGATCTTGATCCCGAACGCCGTCCGGTTGAGCATCACCGTCAGAATGATCGCCAGGACCGCGAATATGATGAGGGGCACGGGAACCTGAAGGATCGTGCCGTTCCCGATGATGCTGAACGCCCTCGGAAAGCCGACGACCGCGCTGCCGCCGGTCAGAACGATGCCGATGCCGGTGAAGATCAGCCCCGTACCGAGCGTCGCCAGGATCGGCGGAATGCCGATGCCGGCGATGCAGAAGCCGTTGACGAGCCCGCAGGCGAGTCCCGTTCCCAGCGAGAGCAGGATCGCGACCAGGATGAGGGCGGCCGTCTCCCAGCCTCCCGATACGTCAACGCCGTAGTTCGAGAGAACGAGCGCGGCGAGGATGGCGGAGAGATTCGCCGTGCCGATGATCGACAGGTCGATCCCTCCCGTCAGCATCGCCACCATGATCGCCAGGGCGAGTAGCGCGATCTCCGGGAACTGGAACGCCATCGAGCTGAAGTTGCGCAGAGTGAAGAACAGGTCCGGTCGAAGCAGGCTCATCACCACGAAGATCAGGATGGTGATGACCAGCAACCGGAACAGGGACGAGACGTCGCCGCTCTTTTGTCGTGGCGCCGCCTTGGCTGTCGGAGCCATGGCGACCTCATTCCGGGGTTTCGGGTTTTCAGTCATGATCTTCTTCCGTCCCGTCAAACCGTATGCCGTGCGGTTCGCCGCGCCTGATAGGCCGGCACGCCCGTCCCAAGCAGGATGAGCAAGCCGATCACCACCGACTGCCAGGTCGACGGGACGCCCAGCAGGATAAGGCTGTTGTTGACCAGCACGATCAGCGCGACGCCGAGCAGTGTCCCCGTGATGGTGCCGTAGCCGCCGGTAAGCCGGGCGCCGCCCAGCACCACCGCGGCGATGACCGACAACTCCAGCCCGACGAGATCGAAAGGGTTGGCGACCCGCGCCATCGACGCGTGGATGATGCCCGCAATGCCGGACAACACGCCCACATAGCCGTAGATGAAGAACTGCGTGGCGCGGACGTTGACGCCGATGCGCGCCGCCGCTTCCGGCGAGCCGCCGATGGCGTAGATGCTTCGTCCCAGCATCGTCCGGTTGAGGATGAACCAGGTGACCAGGACGACGATCACAAGCGCGAGGAACGCGAGCGGGAGCGAGAAGAAATAGCCGTCCGCCGTCGTCCCGGTAAACAGGTTGGCCCGCGAGAAGTCGCGCATTCCCCCGGGGACGCTGGTGATCAATTCATTGCCGACAAAGGTCAGGAGGAAGCCGCGGAAAGCGCTCAGCGTGCCGAGCGTGACGATCAGCGTCGGCAAGCCGAACAGGCCGATGAAGAAGGCGTTGACCATGCCCAGCGCCAGACCAAACGCCGCCGCGATAAGCAACGCCAGCACGAAGTGCCCGTCCACCCCCCAGGCGACGAGGATGCTTGTGGTGGCGTACATGCTGAACGCGGCAAGCGCCGTGAACGAGACGTCGATCCCGCCGGAGATCAGGACGAGCATGACGCCGATGGCGAAAATCCCGATGACGGTCGCGTTCCGGAGGAGATCGAAGAGCGTCACCAGGGAGAAGAAGCGCTCGCTGGTGAGACCGGTAACCAGGCAGAACCCGACGACGACCAGGCCGACGAGAAATTCATTGCGCTGCAATAGCTTGCCGAGCACGGCGTTCTCCCTAGCTTACCAGTCGCCGGGCCAGGCCGGATTCGCTGGTATCCGCCTGCCCGACCTCCTCCACGACCCGGCCCGCCTTCATGATCAGGATGCGGTCGCAGGCGCGGAGGAGTTCCGGAATGTCGTCGGAAATCACGATCACGCCGATGCCCTTCCGGGCAAGGTCATCGATGATCTCGTGGATGTCGACCTTCGACCCCACGTCGACCCCGACCGTCGGACCATTCAGGATCAGGATCCGGGGTTCGGTCGCCAGCCAGCGCGCCAGCATGACGCGCTGCTGGTTTCCGCCGGACAGGCTCTGGACCGGGGATCTGGCGGATGGTGTCGCGATCTTCAGATTGTCGAGCCATTCATCGACCTGGCGGCGCATGGCGCCGAAATCGAGGAAGCCCGACCGGCCGGCCAGCCGATCTATGCTCCCGACGACGATATTGCGTTCGATGGCCTGGGGCAGGAACAGTCCCTCGGTCAACCGGTCCTCCGGGACATAGCCGATGCCGCAGTTGATCGCATGGCGGACATCACGGAGAGCGACCGGTTCGCCTTCGATGAATATCCGCCCGGAGTCCGCGGGGCGAAGACCGAACAAGGCCTCCGCCAGTTCGGTCCGGCCGGAGCCGAGGAGCCCCGCAACGCCGAGCACTTCACCGGCGAGCAGGCTGAACGACACCTCCTGGAAGCCATCCTTCTTCCCCAGCGCCTCGACCCGCATGAGTTCGCGAGCGTCTTGCGGGATCGCGCGCTTCTCGCCGTCCGCCGAGAACCTGCGCCCCGTCATGTGGAAAGTGAGAGATTCCAGATCGAAATCGCCTACGGGACCGTCGGCGACCTTGCGGCCGTTGCGCAGCACAGCGATCTTCTCACATACCTCGAAGACCTCATTCAGCTTGTGGCTGACGAACAGGACCGAAACGCCGTCCTGCTGCAGCCGGCGGATGATCCCCAGAAGCGTCCGGACCTCCCGTTCGGTCAAGGCCGTCGTCGGCTCGTCCATGACGATCAGCCGTGCGTCGCCGACAAGCGCGCGGGCGATCGCGACGAGCTGCTTATCGGCCACCGGCAGGTTTTCGACGCGGGCGTCCAGGTCGATATCCACACCCACCTTGTCCAGCGCTTCGCGGGCAGTCCTGTGGACGCCACGCCAGTCGACGAGGGCCCGCCCGTGCGACAGCGCGTCGTTGAGTGCGATGTTCTCCGCCACCGTCAGGTTCGGAAACAGCGAGAAATCCTGGAAGATGACCTGGATCCCCTCATGCACGGCCTCGATCGGGCTGACGCGGCGATAGGCCTTGTCGTTGAGGGTGATCTCGCCCTTGTCCGCCGCCTGTGCGCCGGCCAGAATCTTGATGAGGGTCGACTTGCCGCTGCCGTTCTCGCCGGCGAGGCATACGATCTCACCGCGGCCGATCGTCAGGCTGACATCGTCGAGCGCCTGGACGCCGGCGAAGGCCTTCGAGATCCCGCGCAGGGAGATCAGGTCCGAATCCGTTGTCTGGTCCATGTGATGTAGCGACGCGGTCCATGGAGTGGCAGTGATGACGGGACCGGCGCACCAGATCCAATAAGTCGGCGGTCCGATTCAGCCAACGGATGGGAACCATCCGTCGGCATCGGAACACCAGCCGGCCCCGTCGATTGAAGCAGAGGGACCTCAGAAGGGATACTGGTCCATGTTCTCCGCCGTCACGTCGACCCAGGCCTCGCCATAGATGACCTTGCCTTCCAGAGTGACATTCTCATAGCCGGGAACGCCGAGATTGGCGCCATCCTCGATGGTTTCGCCATTGAGCAGCATGACCGCCACGGTATTCATGACATAGGCGGCCTCGGCGGGATCCCAGAACGAGATCATGTCGACCGCTCCGGTTTCCAGATACTGCGAGGCGATCGACGGCAGGCTTGTTCCCATGACGCAGGTATCGTCCTCCATCCCGCGTTGCTCGAGCGCCAGGCCGATGCCGGCGACGTCGGTGGAGGCGCTGCCCTGGAAGCCGCGGACATCGGGATAGGCTCGCAGGAGTTCCTGGGTCTTGGCATAGGCCTGCTGCTGGTCGTCGAAGGTTTCGTTCTTGGATCCGACCAGTTCCATATCCGGATAGTTCGCCTCCTGGTATGCGATGGCGGCGTCGACCCACTCATTGTGGGACTTGGAGGTCAACCCGCCGACGAAGACGGCATACTGGCCCTGCCCGCCCATGCATTGGGCGAGCGCTTCCATCAGATGCTCGCCATAGGCGGCATTGCGGAACGCTTCGATGTCGTAAACGGCATTCTCGATGGCCGAGGCCTCGTGACTGACCACCGTGATGCCCTGCTCCATGGCCTTGGCCAGCACCGGCTCCACCGCCTCGGGCGAAAACGGAACGATCGTGATGGCGTCGACGCCCTTGGCGATCTCGTCCTCCACGATGCGCACCTGAAGCTGCGCGTCCGCATTGGCGGGCCCGACCTGATAGGCGTTGTGGCCGGTCTCCTCGGCAAATCGCTCGACGCCTTCCTCCATGCGGATGAACCACTGGATGCCGGAGATCTTCACGATGGTCGGGATGGTGTAGGTGGCATCCTCCGTCGCCGCGACGTCAGGCCCAGCCTCCTGGGCGCGGGCATCCGCCAGCGGCGAAATCGAAATGAGACCGACGCCCGCGATGAGGGCAAGGGCGGATACGCCTGCGAAAATCTTCATGATGTCTCCTCCTGTCTTTCGTTTTGTTGGGTCACTTCGTGCAAAGCGCTTCTCATTTTTCGCCGGATTTCTCTCCTTTCCCGTTTTCGTCCAGCCCCGACATGGCGAACAGCATCTTGTGCAAACCGGAAGCGTTGAGATCGCCGAGCCCCTGGTTCACCGCCGCCTGATACATCTGCGCGATCACACCGGACACAGGCAGCGGCACATCGAGACCACGGGCGAAATCGCCGATCAGCCGGGCATCCTTCAGCATATGCTTGAGATAGAAATGCGGTTGATAGTCGCCGGCGAGGCTCGCCCGGCCGACGCCGCGGATGAGACCGGAACTGAAATCCGTGACGTCCAGAACGCCCATCACGCGCTCCGCGTCGAGTCCGGCCTTCCGGGCGAGCGACAGCCCCTCGCCGAGCGACATCATCTGCGCCGCCACGAGCAGGTTGCCGACGAGCTTCATCGCGGTCCCTGCCGTCGATCCGCCCATGTAATGCACGCTGGCGGCCATCGCGTCCAGAAGCGGCCTGACAGCGTCGAATGCCTCGCGTTCGCCGCCGCAAACGAAGTCCAGCCGGCCTTCCCACGCCTCGTTCCTGCTGCCGAAAACAGGACAATCCAGGTAGCGCAACCCGTTGTCGGCGGCCGTTTGAGCGAGACGGCGGGTAACCTCCGGGTCGGTCGTGGTGGCGTCGACGACGATCGCATCGGCAGAGGCGGCGGCGAGCGCGCCGTCCGGCCCTTCCAGCACCTCGGCCTGAGCGTCCGGTCCGGTCAGGCAGACGAAGACGCGCGTCTTCCCCGCGAGAGCCTCCGCGATCGACGTCGCCCGGCTCGCCCCGGCAAGATCCGCCGGCAGGGGCCGGCTGGTCCGGTTCCAGACCGTGACCCCATGCCCCGCCTTCAGGAGATTGCGGACCATGCCGCTCCCCATGATGCCCAGTCCAAGAAATGCGATACTCGTCACGCGATCCTCGCTTTCCGTGTTCCGCCGTGTCCCATGACACTAGCTGGCGGGTTTCGGTTTGTCATATTCCCGCCCGCAGGCTGGCCACGCCAGTTTCCGCCTTCCGGTCACGGACTCCCTTCAGCGCCGGATAGAGCGCCCGGTATTGCTGGTAGATCTCGTCATAAAGCGCCGTCTCCCGCGGCCGGGGATCGATCGTGCGGCCGGGCTTCACCATCGCCGCGATCCCCTCGTCGATCGTGTTGAAGCGGCCCGCCCCGTGGGCGGCGAGAACCGCCGCGCCAACCGACGGAGAGTCGATCGAGACGGGCACCGAAACCGGAAGGCCGGACGTGTCGGCATGGATCTGCAGCCACAGGTCGGACGCCGTCGCACCGCCGCCGACCGTCACGGCCCGCCCCCTGAATCCGGCCGCGGCCATCTGGTCGAGGATCGCCCGGGTGCCGAATCCGATCCCCTCGATGATCGCCCGGAAAACATGCGCCGGCCCGTGCGCGAGGGTGAGTCCGACCAGCGCCCCGCGCGAGCGCGGATCGGTATAGGGCGTCCGGTTGCCCTGGAAGTGATCCTGCACGATCAGGCCATCGGCTCCAGGCTCGATCTCGGCCGCCGCCGCATTGAGCGCCGCGAGATCGATCGTGCCGTTCATCATCCGGCCGAGCCACTGGAGAATGGAGCCGGTCGACGTCTGACCGCCCTCGATGATGTAGCGGTCGGGATAGACGGCGTTCGGGTAGGCGCCCCAGAGCCCGGGGAAGTTGACCGGCTTCTCCGACACGCCGAACTGGAGGTGTGAGGAGCCGGTGACAAGCGCAAGCTGGCCGGGTTGCGCCACGCCAAGACCGATCATGCCGATCAGGGCGTCGGCGCCGCCCTGAACGAGCTTCACGGTTCTCGAGAGGCCGAGATGTTCCGCCGCCATGGCGGTGAGTTCGCCGACCACCTCGCCGGGAGCCGCCACCTCCCCCGGCCACTTGTCCTGGAGCGCATCGAGGTCCAGGCGGGCGAGAAGGCCGGTCGGCCAGCCGCCCAGATCGGTGTTGTAGTGCCAGCGGATCGAGACGTTGTTCAGGCTTGCGACCCGTCGCCCGGTCAGCCGGATCGTCATGAAATCCTGATACTCGCAGATCGTGTGCGCGGCGTCGAAGACATCAGGCTCATGCCGCGCCAGCCACAGGGCCTTGGGGATCATCCACTCGGCCGAAACCGGGCCTTGTCCAGCGCCGTTGACGATCAGCGCCGGATCGCCGGTCGCAAGCACGTCCGCCGCCTCCTCCCCGGCGCGAACGTCCATCCATATGATCGACGGGCGCAGCGCCCGCGCATCGCGGTCGAGCGCGACGACGGTGCAGGAGGTCGTGGCGAGGGCGATCGCCTCAATTTCGTCGGGAGCGACGCCGGATCCGGCGACCGCGCGCCGGACAGAGCCGCCAAGCGCGCGCCACCAATCCTCTGGATCCTGTTCCGCCCTCGCCCCGCTCGCAAAGGTGGTGTCATAAGGGTCCGCCTCACTGGCCAGGCATCGTCCCGAGAGATCGTAGACACGGGCCCGCAAGCTTTCGGTGCCGCCGTCGACGGCGATGAAATAGGCCATCCCGTCCTCCCTCTACCGCGCCGTGGACCTGTTCTTCTCTACCCGTCTCTCCATCACCGGCACTCCAATCTGTCAACTTCCGGGATCGACGATGCGAAGCACTTCGGCAGGCTTGTCCCAATGAGGCATATGCCCTGCTCCTCCGACCAGATGGATCGCAACCGCCGACGGCGCCGCCGCGACTTGTCGCCAGGGGATAATCCTGTCCTCAAGGCCGAAAATGACCCGCACGCTGGTCCGTTCGACCGCGCGGCCAAGCGCCTCGACCATGTCCACCTGCTGGGCGTGGGCGCCTACCAACGCATGCGCCAGATCGACGAGACGGCCTTGCCCCAGGGAATCGGCAAGCGCCCTCAACGCGTCCGGCGACGGGAGCGACGCGTTGACGGTCAGGCGTCGGAGGAGATGCGCTACCGCATCGGGCGTCCTGGCAGTTGCCATACCGAGAAGGAAATCCCGATCGATCTCAGGCCCGAGCCCGACCGGCGCGAGAAGCGTCAGGCGGCGCACCCTCGTTCCGAGCGCATCTGCGAGGCGGAGAGCCGCGAGCGCGCCCAGCGAGTGGCCGACCACCTCCAGCGGACCGTCGCCGAGATCGAGCGCATCGACGAAGGCCGGCAGCGGCGCGCGCAGGGCGTCGACTGTTCCCGCCTCGATCTCCGTCGCGCCATGTCCCGGCAGGTCGGGCGCGATCACATGCCGGCCGGCGCGCGCGAGGCTGGACGCAAGGCTCGACCAGGTCATGCGGTCGCCGGAGAAGCCGTGGAGGAGGATGACTGTCCCCTTCCCGCGTTCCGGCGCTCCATGGCGCGTGAATGCGATCCTGCCTTCCGGCAGCGCGATGGACTCGTCATCGCCGACGCGGACGGGCGATTGGTCCACCGCCGCCATGACATCGTTCTTTTCTATCCGCCCACGCCGGCCCGAGCCGGCAAGATTGCCTATGTCGATGTCATGCCGTTGGGCGAGACGGCGCGCGACCGGTGTAGCGCGGACACGGCCGCCGGACGTCTTCGCGGCGACCGGGGACATCGGCGACGGCCCCGTCGACGGCTGAACCGTCGTCTCTTCCGGCGCGCCGCCGGCCCATTCGTCCTTGTCAACCGCGTCAATTCTGGCCAGCGGCTCTCCGACCGGGACCTCGTCCCCCACGGCTGCAAGCATCTCGTCCAGCCTGCCGTCGCCGAGCGCCGGCAGTTCCGCCACCGTCTTGTCCGTCTCAATCTCCAGGATCGCCTCGCCGCGTTTGAAACTGTCGCCAGCCTGCACCAGCCAACCGACGACGCGGCCCTGCTCCATCGTTTCGCCGAGACGCGGCATGGTGAGAGTAACGGCAGCCATCAGACCATGCGTCCCGCGATCTCGTGGATCAGCTCCGGCGACGGAATGCTGCCGGATTCCAGCGTCGGCGAGACCGGGACCGGCACATCCTCTCCGGCCAGCCGGATCACCGGCTCCTCCAGGAAATCGAAGCATTCCTCGGTGATCCGCGCCGCCAGTTCGGCCGCGACGCCCGCGGTCAGCACGCCTTCGCTCACGACCATCGCGCGGCCGACCCGCTCCACATGCTCGCGCACCGTGTCCATATCCAGGGGATCGAGGGTCCTGAGGTCGATGACGGTCGCCTCGATGCCGTCGGCGGAAAGCGCCTCCGCCGCCTCCATCGCATGGAGAAGCTGGCGGGAATAGCTGACGATGACCAGGTCGCCGCCCGTCCGCCTCACGGCGGCCTTGCCCCAGGGCAAGGGAGGACGGGAAAGGTCGGCGTGCTCCTTCCGGGCGTAGAGAGCCTTGTGCTCGATGAAGACGACCGGATCGGGAAGCGTGAGGCTCTGGCGCAACAGATGATAGGCGTCTTCGACCGTCGCCGGCATGGCGAGCCTCAGGCCCGGGGTGTGCATGATCCAGGCCTCGAGGCTTTGCGAGTGCTGAGCGCCCGCCGACCGCCCGGTGCCGCCCTGGGTGCGCAGCACCATCGGGACGCCGATCTGGCCGCCGAACATGTAGCGGATCTTGGCTGCCTGGTTGGCGAGCTGGTCCATCGACATGCCGAGGAAGTCCACATACATGAGCTCGGCGACCGGCCTCAGCCCGGTCATCGCCGCACCGACCGCCGTGCCGACGATCGCGGGTTCGGAGATCGGCGTGTCGATCAGCCGGTTCGGTCCGTACTTCTGGATGAGATCCTTGGTGACTCCGTAGGCGCCGCCATAGCGGCCAACCTCCTCGCCGATGACGACGATGGAGTCATCCTCCGCCATTGCGTCGTCGAGGGCCTGACGCAGCGCGTCGCGATAGGTGATCTCGACCATCACGCGGCGCTCCCGGAGAGGATTCTATCAAGACGGGCGCGAAGCGGCTCCGGCCCGGTCTCGCCGTCCGCATAGACGTCGCGGAACATCGCCGGCAGCGGCGGTGCGGCGGCCCGAACGGCGAAATCGACGGTGGTGTCCATCTCCTTCGCGATTTCCCGGTCCAGCGCTTCCAGCACCGCCTCGTCGGAGATGCCGCGCTCGGCCAGCGTCGCGCGGGCATGCTTCACCGGATCGCGCCGCCGGCCCTCGATTTCCTCCTCCTCCGAACGATAGGGGCTCTTGTCCATTCGGGCATGGCCGAAGAAGCGATAACAGGAGACGGAGAGGAAGCCGGGTTTGCCGGTCCTCGCCTTGTCGACCAGTTCCTGCGCGGCGGCAAGGACCTCCTCGACATCCGCCCCGTCCGCCGCCGCGGCATTGAGGCCGAAGACGCGGGCGCGCTCCTCAAACGCGCTGGAGCGGGTCGCCTGGTCGACCCTGGTGCCCATGCCGTACTGATTGTTGACACAGACGAAGACGACGGGAAGGTCCCACAGGGCTGCCATGTTCATGCTCTCATAGAGGATGCCCTGCTGCATCGCGCCGTCTCCGAAGAAGGCGATCGACACGCCGTCGCGCCGGAAATGCCGGTTGCTGAGCCCCGCCCCCACCACGGCCGGGATACCGCCGCCGACGATCGCGTTCGCGCCCAGATGGCCGAGCGTCATGTCGGCGATGTGCATGGAGCCGCCCTTGCCGCGACAGTAGCCGCTCTCCTTGCCGGCAATCTCCGCCATCATGCGGTTCGGGTCGGCGCCCCGGGCAAGGAAGATGCCATGTCCCCGATGATGGGTCGTGAAAGTGTCGTCGTCGCCCATGGCGGCGCAAACGCCGGCCGCCGCCGCCTCCTCGCCGATCGACAGGTGCAGCATCGAGCCCGCCGATTCGCCCCGGACGAAGAGCTCGCCTACCCGTTCCTCGAACGAACGGATGCGGCGCATCGTCCGGTAGAGCGCGAGGAGACGGGAGTTGCTTCCCGCTGCATCAGCATCATTCATCGCTTTGTCCCTGGAGTGCGTTCCGCCAACTCAAGATGTCATGTCTTGCTCGCCGGCATATCGTCTCCTCCTCCGTGTCGGGCCACGTCTTGGCCCATTCACCGCTTGACGGGTGATTGCCGGAACCACGTTATGGAAGGTCGTGACAGATGTCAAAATCAGATACAAATGTCTTACCGACGACCGTACGGACGATGGGATTGAGAGAAAACGACGAAGAACTCATGGTCAGGGCCGCCTGGCTCTACCATGTCGGCGGGTTCAATCAGGAGGAGACGGCGGCGCAGCTGGGGCTGACCCGGGCGCGGGTCAATCGTCTCCTCTCCGAGGCGAGGGAACAGGGCCTCGTCACCATCTCCGTCGATCACGAGCTGGTCGGCATGCTGCCGGTCGAAGACCGCATCCGGGAGCATTTCGGCCTCGACTTCTGCCGCGCCACCCCGGCATTCGGGCTGGGCGCGGCGCCGGCGGCTGGCGAGGCGTTCTCCGAAGCGCGGAGCCGCATCTCGATCCGTGCGGTCGGCCTGGCATCGGCGAATTTTCTGAGGGCCAAGCTCGCCGCCATGGATGCGCCGACCATCGGCGTCGGCTGGGGCCGGACGATCGAGCAGATGGGCCTGCAGTTGGGAAGCGTCCGCGCGCGAAAGGCGCGCTTCATTTCCCTGATGGGCTCGCTTACGGCGAACTCTTCCTCCAATCCGTTCGAGGTGGTTCAGGCGTTGGCGCGGCGGACGGGCGCGGAGGGTTACGTTCTTCCCGTACCTTTCATCGCCGACACGGTCGCCGACAAGGAAGTGTTCCTGTCCCAGCGCCCCGTATCGCGGGCATTGGCGATCGCCCGGTCCGCGTCGCTATGCATGATCAGCGTGGGCGAGTTGACCGAGGCGGCCCTGCTCCGACGGCAAGGAATGCTTTCGCGTAACGATTTGGAGAGTCTGCGCGCCGCCGGCGCCGTCGGCGATACGAACGGCATCTTCTTCGACAACTCCGGCAGGCCCGTGGACCATGAGCTCAACAGCCGTACGCTCGCCGTGCCGTTCGAGACCCTGCGGGAACTCCCGGTCGTCCTGATGGTCGGCGGGATCGAAAAGATCGCCGCCGCCGCGGCACTATTGCAGAGCGGAATCGTAAACGGCCTGATCATTGACGGCGACACGGCGCTCGCGTTGGGTGATCGGATCGCCGCCGCTGAGGACCGGTTGCCGAATGACCCTCGATCATGACTGGCCGGCGATGGCCGGAGGACGCCCGTTCCGGCGAATACTGGCTGGGGCGCCAGGGATCGAACCTGGGAATCGCGGTACCAAAAACCGCTGCCTTACCACTTGGCTACGCCCCACCGGCCAGAGCGCCGGAAGATACTGAGAAAGCATATCCGCCGCAACAGCGGAGCGCTCCCGCGCGTTATAACCCGTTGCCGGTTGCGAGGGCGGTTGTGGCATACTAGAAAAACCGCCGAGCGCTCGTCACCAACGCCGCAGATCAGCCGTGCCGAGGAGTGGGCATGAACGGAAATACCCCCCGCAACGACGACTACCCGACCGTCGAGAGACCTCTCGGGCGTCGGCCGACCAACCCTGAGGCGGCCAATCGCGAGGGTAATCCGTCCGATCGCGAACCGCCCCCGCCCGATGAAGGCCGCCGCGACGAAGGCCGCCGCGATTCGACGTCCGGAGGGCAGGACCAGGTGCTGGCGGCGCTTGCGCAGCTCGCCTCCCGCCTGGAGAGGCTGGAGCGCGACATCGGCGGACGCGCGCCCGAAGCCCCGGGGCCTGAACGGGTGCGTCCGGCCGCCGCGCCGGCGGGACCGACCCCGGCTCCCGCCGCTCCGCGTTCGGTCGAGCCGCGCCCCGCCGAACATCACGCCGAGCCACGTCACGCCGAGCAGCAGCCTGCCGGCTTCCGGCCCCGCCCCGGCGAGCCGACACCTGCGCCCGCACCCTCCAGATTCACCCCCACTCCGACGCCCCCCACACCGCCCCCCATACCGCCCGAGGACGACGCCCCTTCGATGGATCACCGCACGCGCATCCCGCCGCGCTTCAGCGAAAGGCGCGCCGCTCAGCCCGGCCCCACCTCAACCGGTGATGAGCCGGAAGCCCCGACGCCTCAGGTCAACCCACAGGCCGGTCCCCGCCCGGAACAGCCGCGCTTCGTCCAGGGACGGGCCGCCGGGCAGTTCGCGGCTCAGCCGACGCCCGGCCCGGCCGGTCCGAACGCGCCGGGACGCGCCGCCGGCCCGGCGGGCCCGAGCGCGCCCGGACGCGGCCCCGCGGCTCCGGAGCAGCAGCCCGCCCGCCCCCGCCCGACGCCGCAGCCCAGCCCCTATTTCGAGCAGGCGCGGGAGCATTACGATTCGGTGAGGGAAGGCCGCCCGCGCCGCCGGCTGGTCACCTGGGCGGTGCTGATCCTGCTCCTGCTCGCGGCGGGAGGAGCCGGCTACGTCTTCCTGACCGCCGAACCCCGGCCGCAGACCGAACCGACACCTGAACAGGCGGCCACCCCCGAAACGGACGCCACCGGAACGAGCAACGACCCGGACGCCGCGACAACGGCCGGAGAGATCCCGCTCGACGAACAGGCCGACGCCCCGATCGTCGCCGAGGCCGAGCCGATTCCGGCCGAACCGGAGCGTCCGCAGGCAGGCCCGGCGGTGAACGCCGCTCCCGCCACCGCGATCGAGACCGCCGCGCTGGGCGAGCGAGCCGATCCGGCGGAGATGGCGGCCCTGCCGGCGGGCGCGTCGGAGGAGCTTCAGTCGCTGTCGGCCCTGGCGATCGACGGCAACGCCGAGGCGCAGCACGATCTGGCCACCGCCTTCGCCCTGGGTGACGAGTTGCCCCAGGATCTGGAGCGCGCGGCCTACTGGTACGGCCGGTCGGCCAATGGCGGCGTGGTCAACGCCCAGTACAATCTGGGGGTCCTGACCGAACGCGGCGACGGCGTCCCGCAGGATAGCGGCCGGGCGTTCGACCTGTTCCTGGCCGCGGCCGAAAGCGGCCATCCCGACGCGCAGAATGCGGTCGGTCTCGCCTACATGAACGGCAGGGGCGTGGAGCGCAACCTGACGGAGGCCGCCACCTGGTTCCAGGCCGCGAGCGGCAACGGCAACCCGCGCGGGGCCTACCATCTGGGCCGGCTGTTCGAGCAGGGGCTGGACGGCGCGCCCGATCTGGCCGCCGCCGCCGGCTGGTACCGCGTCGCCGCCGAGGCCGGGGACGCCGAGGCCCAGGCGGCGCTGGACCGCATCACCGAGACGACGGGCCAGCCGGCTCCCGACACCCCGACACCGGTCAACGTGCCTGCCCCCGGCAGTACCCCACCCCCCGTTCCCGCCGGCGGCGGAACGGAGACGGCGGAGGTGACGTCCGGAATGATCCGGGAGATCCAGCAGATCCTGGGTGCGCTGGAATACAATGCCGGCCCGGCCGACGGTCTTCTGGGCGACCGCACCATCGCCGCCATCGCCGCCTTCCAGCGCGACCGCGACCTGACGGTCACCGGCCAGCCTTCGGCCGATTTGCTGGCAGCGCTGCGCCAGGCGGCGGAGTAGCCTCACTGGCCCAGGAAGCGGGCGGTCAGAAACCGCCCAGCTTCCAGGGCTTGGTCTGTGGGAAATTGTGCGCGAGGAACCGGTAGGTTTCCTTCAGCAGATTCTCCGACGCTGGCGAGCGGACCAGTATGTGCTCCTCCCAGGCCGGGATCATCTCGTCCCACGGCATCAGGCGGGTGTGAAGCTCGTCCCGCTGGCGGCGGATGAAGCCGACCTGGGCGTCCAGGTTCTTCAATACGGCCAGCACCTCGCTGGTCTGCGCGTCGACCTCCGCGACCAGCGCCTCCAGCCCCTGGACCGGCGGGCGGATCAGGATCTTCATCCGCTCCAGATTCTCGATCATCCCCCGGTCGCTACGATAGACCTGGATCATGGTGTCGATCTTCAGCACGATCGACCGCGTCATCGCCACCCGCTCGCGCAGCGCCTCGATATAAGAGAGCTCCCGCGCCAGCATGTCGATCGAATCGACGACCTGCTGCTTGTTGTCCCGGCCGAGCCCCAGCTTGTCGGCGATCTGGGCGAAGGCGAGCTGCACCTTCTCCTTGGTCGACGGGTCTTCCGCGAAGGCGCGGAGCTGCGCCACATCGACGATCAGCGTCTCGCTTCCCGCCAGCCAAGAGGCGAGCTGCACGCTGAGCCGGCTCTTGGCCGTCTCCAGATGCTCCGGCCGGACCGACCAGGAGGCGGTGCCGTCCAGCACCTCGCGCGGGATGCTGTCGTTGGGGCGGATGATCTTCACGAAACGCAGGCTGCGCTCGATGATCGACAGAAGCTCCCCGTCCCGCGACGTCGGGTCGATCTCGAACTCGTCGCGCAGCACGTCCAGCGGGATCGCCCCCCTGATGTCGCCCATCGGCACCTGGAACAATATGTCTCCGGAATCCCGCGACGGCGCGAAATAGCTGCCGGGAACCTGGAAGACCTTGTGCCGGAAGTCGAACAGGGTGCTGCGATCGCCGCCGGCCGGGGGGTCCCGGTCCGCGATCAGGGGGTTGGGTTCGGAACTGTCCGCCATCCGGGTCGCCTGGCTTTCCGCCGTCATGTCCGTGTCACCGACCTCACGCGAGGAGCCGGAATCCGCTTCTAGGATGCCATAGCTAACGGCCGGACGTTACCAAATCGCAAATCCGTTGGTGCGGGGCACACATGGTTCGACGGGCTCACCATGAGGTTTCCCTTAGTTGGTCATTCCCGACCTGATCGGGAATCCAGGCGCCTTACCCCCTCCGCCTTCGCCGGACACCGCGAAAGCCCCGCCGCCAAGGCGCCTGAATGCCGGGTCGGGCCCGGCATGACGGCTTTGGAAGTGGGCACGAACGTCCGGCATAGCGGTTACTGAAAAAGGAGAGAAGCGACCAACTTCCCTCACCCTTCCCGTTCGATCCGCCAGAAGAGGATCATCGCGTGGCGCTGGCGGGCGGGTTCGAACATCCGGCGTTCGCCGACCTCGCTCATTCCCAGCTTCCGGAGGAGTTTGTGGGAGGCGGCGTTGGCCGGTTGGGCGCCGGCTTCGACGGCCTGGAGGCCGAGTTGCCGGAACCCGGCTTCGACCATCGCCGAGGCCGCCTCGAAAGCGAACCCCCGCCCCTGGAACGGCTCCCCGATCCAGTAGCCCAGCTCCGCGGCCGGGGCGTCGATCTTCGACAGCTTCAGCCAGCCGACGACCGCCCCGTCGGCCTTCGCGGTCATGACCATGGGCAGCGTCCGGCCTTCCGCGACGCCGGCCAGCGCATCGGCGATCATGGCGTCGACCATCGGGACCGTCAGCGGGTAAGGCCAGGCCGCGACCCAGCGGCTGATCCCGGCCGTCATCAGCCCGGCCAGCACGGGCGCGTCGCCCGGTTCAACCACACGCAAGCGCAGCCTTTCGGTCGACAGGGTGAAGGATGACAGATCCATCGGTTCTCCCTACAGCAGCCGCGCCGGGCGGACCCACCAGCCGGGGCGGCGGGCGGCGATGGCTTCGGCGGCGGCGCGCGCGGCGGCGTGGTCCTCGAACAGGCCGAAGCAGGTCGCGCCGCTGCCCGACATGCGGGCGAGGAGGCAGCCTTCCGGATCCTCCAGTATCGCCAGGACCTCCCCGATCTCCGGCGCGAGCGCGAGGGCGGCCGGCGTCAGATCGTTCCGGCGGGCGCGGAGCGCCGCCGCCCAGCCGCGAGGGTCCGAGGGGTTGTCGAACCGGTCGTCGAACCGGGCGGCGGCGGAGAAGCCGCCGGTCCGGGCGCGGAACACGTCCGGGGTCGCGAGCGCCACACCCGGATTGACCAGCACGACCGGCAGGCCGGCCGTCGAGGGCGCAGGCGTCAGTTCATCCCCGATCCCGGCGGCGAAGCAGGCCGCGCCCAGGAGGCAGGCCGGCACGTCCGCCCCCAGCGAGCCGGCGACGGTCCGGATGCGGGGATCGCGGCGGTCGATGTCCCAGAG
This sequence comes from Inquilinus sp. CAU 1745, assembly GCF_039839375.1. NCBI lineage: Bacteria > Pseudomonadati > Pseudomonadota > Alphaproteobacteria > Rhodospirillales > Rhodospirillaceae > Inquilinus > Inquilinus sp. CAU 1745. The sequence continues at coordinate 11,261 of NZ_JBDOQU010000010.1, read as the reverse complement.
GCGGCAGAGACCGCGCAGCACCGCCGCAGCGTCCGCTGACCCGCCGCCGATGCCGGCGGCCACGGGAAGCGCCTTGGTAAGCTCCATCGCTACGCCGGGCGGCCGCCCTACCGCCTCGGCCAGCGCGAGGAGCGCCTTCAGCGCCAGATTGTCCGGCCCGGCCGGCGCCGCCGAGGCGAACGGACCGTCGACCGAAAGCGACGGCCCCTCCCCCGGCCGGAGCCGGATGCGGTCGCCGATGTCGGCGAAGGCGAACAAGCTGTCCAGCAGATGGTAGCCGTCCGGCCGCCGGCCGGTGACGTGCAGGTAGAGGTTCAGCTTCGCGGGGGCCGGCTCCTCGATGACCGAAACGGCCGTCGCGGCCGGCCGGCCGCTATTGGGCGGCATCCGGGGATGTGCCAGGGGATGTGTCGGGGGTGGCGGGAGCGGTCTGGCCGCTCACTTCGGGCGTCACGATGCCGGGATCGGTCACGCCGTTGGCGATCTTCTCCTCGATGGAGAGGATGAGGTCCTGGTCCTCCGCCGTGCGGAGCGCCCGTCGCCATTGATAGACGGCTTCGTTCCGTCGGCCGGCCATCCAGTAGGCGTCGCCCAGATGATCGTTGATGACCGGATCGCCCGGCTGCAGCCCGGCCGCGCGCTCCAGCGTCTCCACCGCCTTGCCGATCTGTCCGGTGCGGTAGTAGGCCCAGCCCAGACTGTCGACGATGTAGCCGTCGTCCGGCATCAGGGCGACCGCCTGTTCGATCATCGCCTGAGCCTCGGCGATGTTCTCGCCCCGGTCGATCCAGGAATAGCCCAGATAGTTCAAGAGCGGCGCATGGTCGGGGTTCAGCGCGACCGCCGCCTGAAGGTCCTGTTCCGCCCGCGCCCATTCCTGGGCCCGCTCCAGCGCGATGCCCCGGCGATAGAGGAAGGTCCAGTCGGATTCGGCCAGCGTCGGCTGCCGTTCCTGCGCCTCGTCATAGGCGGCGACGGCGTCTTCGAACCGTTCCTCCGACCGATAGACGTCGCCCAGCGTCACCAGCGCGTCGCCGGATTGGGGCCGGTCCTCCGCCATCCGCCGGAGCCGCTCGATCGCCTCGTCCGTCCGTCCGTCGGCGGCGAGCGCGCGCGCGGCGCTGAGCCGGGCGGCCCAGGCGGCGGGCCTGTCGGCATCGATCGCGCCATAGGAATCCAGCGCCAGGTCGATCTCCCCCCGCGCGGCCAGCAGATCGCCCAGCAGGATGCGCGACAGCGCCATGTCCGGCTGGAGGTGGAGCGACATGCGCGCATAGGTGAGCGCCAGGTCCGACGCCCCCTCCTGATCCAGCGCCGAGGCGATCTGGAACAGCGCGTCGGCCAGCCCTTCTTTCGGCCCGGCGATCGGCGCTTCGAGCGCCTCCCCGGCCGCCAGCGCCTCCATCGCGGGGGCAAGCATGATGCTGCCGGGATTGCCGGTCATGAACCGGCCGAACAGCGCCTGGGCGTCCTCCGTCCTGCCGGTGCGGGCGTAGAGGGCGCCCAGCGTCTCGATCACGCGCAGGCTCTGCCCCTGCTCCAGCGCCGTCTCCAGCGCGGCGATGGCGTCCTGATCGGCGCCCAGAACCTCCAGCACCAGCCCCCGCTCCACGGTGGCCAGCCCGGAGAAGCCCTGGATCGAGCCCAGTTCGTCCAGCGCCGCCTCGGCGGCCGCGCGGTCCTTCAGCCCGGCATGCAGCCAGGCGGACACCAGCGGGACGACGAACCGGGCCACACCTTCCTTCGGCATCGCCTTCGCCCGCTCCAGAGCGGCGGCGTAGTTCCCGGATTCCGCGTCGTCGACCAGCAGCAGCAGGTCGGACATCGGGTCGATCGGCACGGCCTCCTGCACCCGTTCGGCCAGAGGCACCGCCATGTCCAGATCGCCGCTGGCCAGCGACAGCAGGAAGGTCTGCTGCAGCACCCCCAGATTCTCCGGGTCGCGGGCCAGCGTCTGGGCCATGAATTCCGCCGCCGCGGCGATGTCGCCATTGCCGCTGGCGTAGGTGGAGGAGAGATAGGCGCCGGCGAGCGTGCTGGCGCGCAACGGGTCGTCGCCCCGGCCGGCCTCGGCGGCATCCTGAGCCTGGCTGGTGGCGGGGGCCGCGACCAGCCACAGCGCCGCGCCGGCGGTGAGCGCGACCTTGGTCCATCCGTCCGTCATTATCTTCTCAGCCATAGACCGGCCTATCCTTTACCGTTTCAAATAATTCTAGGCCGTACCTGCCGCCGCTTCAATGAACCCGCCATCTACATATCGGGATAGTTCGGCCCCCCGCCACCCTCCGGCACCGTCCAGACGATGTTCTGCGTCGGGTCCTTGATGTCGCACGTCTTGCAGTGGACGCAGTTCTGGGCGTTGATCACAAAGTGGGGGTCGGAGCCGTCATCGTTCCGCACCACCTCGTAAACGCCCGCCGGGCAATATCGCTGCGCCGGCTCGTCATAAAGCGGCAAATTATAGTCGATCGGGATCGACGGGTCCTTCAGCTTCAGGTGCGAGGGCTGGTTTTCCTCGTGGTTCGTGTTCGACAGGAAGACCGATGACAGCCGATCGAAGGTGATCTTCCCGTCCGGCTTCGGATAGTCGATCCTCTTTACCTCCGACGCCTTCTTCAGCGTCTCGTTGTCGGCGTGACGGTGGCGCAGCGTCCAGGGCGTCCTGCCGCGCAGCCATAGCTCCAGCCCGCTGTAGAGCGTGCCGGGGATGAGGCCCCAGCGAAAGGCGGGCCGGCAGTTCCGCACCGTCCGCAACTCGTCATAGACCCAGCTCTTCTCCAGCGCCTCGGGATAGGCGGTCAGCTCGTCATGCCCCTCGCGTCCTTCGGCCAGCGCGGCGAAGACGGCGTCGGCCGCGACCATGCCGCTCTTCATCGCGGTGTGGTTGCCCTTGATCTTGGGCACGTTCACGAAGCCGGCGGAGCAGCCCAGGATCGCGCCGCCGGGGAAGACCAGCTTCGGGACCGACTGCACGCCGCCCTCGTTGATCGCCTTGGCCCCGTAGGTGAGGCGCTTGCCCCCTTCCAGATAGTCCCGGATGACCGGATGGGTCTTGAAGCGCTGGAACTCCTCGAACGGCGACAGGTACGGGTTCTCGTAATCCAGCCCGGTGACGAAGCCGATGGAGACCTTGTTGCCGTCCAGATGATAGAGCCAGCCGCCGCCATAGGTGCCCTGGTCCAGCGGCCAGCCGAAACCGTGGATCACCAGCCCCGGCCGGTGCTTCGCCGGGTCGATCTCCCAGATCTCCTTGCAGCCGAGGCCGAAGGTCTGCGGGTCGCAGTCGCGGCGCAGGTCGAACTTCTCGAACAGGGTCTTGGTCAGCGACCCGCGCACCCCTTCGGCGAAGAAGGTGTATTTGGCGTGCAGCTCCATCCCCGGCGTATAACCGGCTGTCTTCTCGCCATCCTTGCCGATGCCCATGTCGCCGGTCGCCACGCCCTTGACCGACCCGTCCTCATGATACAGCACCTCCGCCGCCGCGAAGCCGGGATAGATCTCCACGCCCAGCGCCTCGGCCTCCCCGGCCAGCCAGCGGCAGAGGGTGCCCAGGCTGATGATGTAGTTGCCCTTGTTGTGCTGCTCCTTCGGCAGCAGGAAGTTCGGCATCTTGAAGGAGCTGACGGCTGTGAAGATGTGGAATTCGTCCCGCGTCACCGGGACATCCAGCGGCGCGCCCTTCTCCTTCCAGTCGGGTATCAGCTCGTCGAGAGCGCGCGGCTCCAGCACCGCGCCGGACAGGAGGTGCGCGCCGACCTCCGACCCCTTCTCCAGCACGCAGACGCTGACCTCCCGCTCCGCCTCCGCGGCAAGCTGCTTCAGCCGGATCGCCGCGCAGAGCCCGGCCGGGCCGGCGCCGACGATGACGACGTCATACTCCATGGATTCGCGATCCATCGCGCTTCCCCCCCGTACGTTCATTACGCGTTCATTCTGTTGGGCCGGATAAGGCCTCGTGCTAGCCTTCAACCATGCCTGAACCCGACCTGCAACAGTTAGCGGCGCTGCTGCGCTGGTATGAAGATAACGGCGTGGACGAGATTTCGGCCGACGCGCCCGTCGATCATACCGCCGTGCGGAAAGCATCGACGCAAGCACCGGCCCGAGTGCCAGCCCCGGCGCAGGCAACGCGTCGTCCGCAGGCGGCGGCGCTGCCTCCAGGCGGAGAAGCCAGCGCCGACGCCCGCAAGCAGGCTGATGGCGCCCGGACGCTTGAGGAGCTGGAGGCGATCGTCCGCGGCTTCGAGGGCTGCGCGCTGAAGGAGACGGCGACCAACACCGTCTTCTCCGACGGCAATCCCAAAGCCGCGATCATGGTGATCGGCGAGGCACCGGGGGCGGAGGAGGACCGGCGGGGCAAGCCGTTCGTCGGGCCGGCCGGCCAGCTTCTGGACCGGATGCTGGCCTCGATCGGCCTCGACCGGACGACCGTCCACATCACCAACATCCTGCCCTGGCGGCCGCCGGGCAACCGCCAGCCCAATGCCGGGGAGATCGCGACCTGCCTGCCCTTCGTGGAGCGGCAGGTGGCGCTGATCGCGCCGAAGCTGGTCCTGCTGGCCGGCGGCACCTCGGCCAAGGCGCTGCTCGGCACGACGGAAGGGATCACCCGGCTGCGCGGCCGCTGGGTCGACCATCATTATCCGGGGCTGGCCGCGCCGACCCCGACGCTGCCGATCTACCACCCCGCCTATCTGCTGCGGCAGCCGGCGATGAAGCGGGACGCCTGGCGCGACCTCCTTTCCGTCGCCGCCCGGATGGAAGGCCTGGGGATCGGCCCCGGCGGCGAAAATTCGCCATCCGGAACAATCGCGGACTGATTTCCCGATCCCTGGTGCATCCGCCCTTTCTCCCTGCCCGTAGGGATGGATGTCTGACCCCTTCCTCTCGAAGCGGGTCTTTCCAACAGGGAGATCATCCATGCCTCGCCTTCGTTCAGCCGCGCTCGCGGCGGTCTTCGGCCTGATCGCCTCCGCCGCCTCGGCGCAGGACACCGTGACGGTCGGCGGCCAGCCGATGTATCCGGCGAAGAACATCGTCGAAAACGCCGTCAATTCCGCCGACCACACGACGCTTGTCGCCGCCGTCCAGGCCGCCGGGCTGGCGGAGACGCTCCAGGGTCCCGGCCCCTTCACCGTCTTCGCGCCGACCAACGCGGCGTTCGAGGAACTTCCCGCAGGCACCGTCGACACGCTGCTGATGCCTCAGAACAAGGACCGGCTGACCGGCGTCCTGACCTACCACGTCGTCCCCGGCCGGCTCGATTCCGAAGCGCTGGAGGAGATGATCGACGAAGGCGGCGGGTCCGCGACGCTGGAGACGGTGTCGGGCGGGACGCTGACCGTGATGGCCAACGGCCCGATGAATATCGCCGTCGAGGATTCCACCGGCGGCGTCGCCAACATCTCGACCTACGACGTGAACCAGTCGAACGGCGTCATCCACGTCATCGACAAGGTGCTGCTGCCGGCCTCCTGAGCCGCCGTCAATCTCCATAGGGAATCGAAAAAATGAAGACGATCCAGTTCGCGGCCGTCGCGGCCGCCAGCCTCCTGACCGCCGCCTGCATGTCCGGGCGCGGCGATTCGGACATGCAATCCTCCATGATGCCGAACTCCTCCTCCTCCTCCGACACCGTCATGGTCGGCGGGGAAGCGATGCTCCCTAGCCAGACCATCGTCGACAATGCGGTGAATTCGGAGGATCACACGACGCTTGTCGCCGCCGTCCAGGCCGCCGGCCTGGTGGAGACGCTGCAGGGCCCCGGCCCCTTCACCGTCTTCGCGCCGACCAACGCCGCGTTCGAGAAGCTGCCCGCCGGCACGGTCGACACGCTGCTGATGCCCCAGAACAAGGCGCAGCTCACCAACGTGCTGACCTATCATGTGGTGCCGGGCCGGATCGACGCGGAAGAGTTGATGAGCCGGATCGAAGCCGGCGGCGGGACCGCCACCCTGACCACGGCCAGCGGCGGCACGCTGACCGCGATGATGAACGGGCCGCACAACGTCGTCATCCATGATTCGTCGGGCGGCGCGGCGCAGATCAGCGTCTACGACGTATACCAGTCCAACGGCGTCATCCACGTCGTGACCGACGTCCTGCTGCCGTCGGCCTGAACGACCCCCACCCCGGCCCTCCCCCGCTTCGCAGGGGAGGGAGTCGTTAAGCCCCCTCTCCTGCTTGCGGGAGAGGGGGGTTGGGGGTGTGGGTGGTTCGGGTATTAGTGCACGTGCTGCTCTTCGGCCGTCGCGCCGGCGCCGGGGGCGTCGACGGCGATCTCCACGACCACCTCGCCCGCATGCTCGAATTCCAGCGTCAGCGGGAAGCGGGTCCCTTCGACCAGAGCGCCGTCCAGTCCGATCAGCATCAGATGATAGCCGCCGGGGGCGAAGACGATTTCCTCCCCCGCCGGCAGGTCGACGGCCTCCACCGGCCGCATCCGGGCGATCCCGTCCTCCATCACGCCGCGATGGATCTCGACGGTCTCGGCGCGGTCGGTCGACGCGCCTAGCAGGCGGTCCGCCGTCTCGCCATCGTTGCGGACGCTGAAGAACGCAGCGCCGGTCGGCATGCCTTCCGCCGTGGCGCGGGCCCAGGGATGGCCGATATGGAGACTGCCCGCCTCATATTCATGAGCGAATGCGGGAATAGCGAAGGCGGCCGCGATGGCAAGGGCGGCGGCGATGCTGCGGATATTCATGGTCGATGCTTCCTCGAATGAAACCTGATCTGGAAAAGGACTGGTCTGGATCAGGCGAGGAAGGGAGGCCCGCGGGGCCGCCAGCCGAACAGGATTGCCGGCGCGGGTCGTGGCGCGTCGGCCGGGCGGAGGTTGGCGGCCTCCGCGACGAGAGGCTGCGGGAGAGCCGGTCCGACGGGCGACAAAGCGGCCGGAGCGGCATGAAGCGAGCAGAGGACGCAGACATGGTCGTGCGCCGCATCCCGCCCCGCCGGAGCGCCATCGTCCGGATTCTCGATCCCGCCGAGCGCGGTGCAGAGGACGAGCGGCAGGGCGATCCCCGTCGCCGGGTCGACCACCGTGAAGTCGCGCGGACCCGCGACCGGGGCCGCCTGCGCCAGGGGCGTCAGCGCCTGGAACAGGAGGCCGATCAGGGCCAGCCAGCCGGCGAACCGGTTATGACACGCGCGCGAATGCTTCATTGCCGCCGCTTCTTCCATGCCGGGGCGTCGCCGTCAACGATGCCGGCCGGGCCTGCGACAATGGCGGCCCGGCCGGCGCGGCGTTAAGCTGCCGACAGTCCGCCGCAGCCAGACCAGGACCTGCCCATGGCCCGCATCGACGAATCCCGCCCCTTCGTTCCCGTGAACATCGCGATCATGACCGTCTCCGACAGCCGCACGGCGGAGACCGATACGTCCGGCGACACGCTGGTCGAAAGACTGGAGTCCGCCGGCCACAAACTGGCGGGCCGCGCCATCGTGCGTGACGACCAGCAGTCGATCGAGAGACAGCTTCGCGCCTGGATCGAGGATTCGGCGGTGGAGGTGGTGATCTCCACCGGCGGCACCGGCGTCACCGGCCGCGACGTGACGCCGGAAGCCTTCGCCGCGATCTACGAGAAGGAGATCGCTGGGTTCGGGGAACTGTTCCGGATGTTGAGCTACGAGAAGATCGGCACCTCATCGCTGCAGAGCCGGGCGACGGCCGGCGTCGCCGGCGGCACCTACCTGTTCGCCCTGCCCGGATCGCCCGGCGCCTGCCGCGACGGCTGGGACGGCATCCTCAAATACCAGCTCGACTACCGCCACCGCCCCTGCAACTTCGTGGAGCTGCTGCCCCGGCTGAAGGAGCATCTTCCGGGACGGGGCTAGAGTGAACGCCGCCTAGCCCTTAGGCGTGGCGCGCTCCAGTTTCCACACCGTCGCCGGCGGCACGTTGTTGGTGGTGTGGCCCAGATTGGTGGCCTTGAGGCCCAGCGATTTCCGCAGCCGGTCGGGCACCGGCACCTTGGGGCCGTAGGTGAACTGGATGTAGGCCCCGTCGGGGCGCAGCAGGGCGAAGCTTTCCTTAAGGATCGCCTCCTGCTGGGACCGGGTCATGGACAGGAGCGGCAGGCCGGACACCACGGCCGCCACGCCGCCGTTCCCGGTAAGCCCGTGTTCGGTCATCAGCCCGGTCAGCGCCGTCGCCTCTCCCTTCAATACCCGGATCCCGGGGAAGCGTTCGGTCAAGAGGGCGTGGAAGGTCGGGTCACGCTCCACCACGATCAGCCGGTCCTCCGGGATGCGCTCCAGAAGCGCCGTCGTGATCGACCCGGTGCCGCCGCCCAGTTCCACCACCAGCCCGTCCCCGTCCGGATCGACGGCCCGCGCCATCGCGCCGGACAGGCTCCGGCCGCTGGGCATCACCGCGCCGATCTTCAGCGGGTTCCTGATCCAGCGTCGAAAGAACAGCCAGTGGTTTGCTGTCATACGGGGACCGATCCTCTTCTTGCGCCCGGGGGCGGCTCGGTGCCGGAGAGATAGAGAAGTTTCGCCCCGGTTTCGAGAGATGTTTTTGCTTCAGCCGCTCCGGTCGCGCGCAATCGCCATCCTTCGCCCGCATCTTATGTTCTTTATTTGTTCTCATGTCGGCGCTAGCATGGGGCATGGCTTCATCCTCCTCCTGCCTACCGCCCTTCGCCGCCGGGGGTGGGCCACTCAAGGGGCGCGGCGCGGTCACCAACCGGACCGGCCGGTTCGAACGCAATTCGACCGAAACGGCCGACGATGGCTGGGACCGGGAGGATGAGGATCTGCCGCCCCTGCGGACGGTCGTGGGCGTCGACAAGGCCAGCTCGATCCTCAACAGGAACGACTCCCCCGACGTGCCGTTCGAGCGGTCGATCAACCCCTATCGGGGGTGCGAGCATGGCTGCGTCTACTGCTTCGCCCGGCCGACCCACGCCTATCTGGGCCTGTCGCCGGGGCTGGATTTCGAGACGCGGCTGTTCTTCAAGCCGGACGCCGCGGCGCTTCTGGAGAAGGAGCTGCGGTCGAAGCGCTACCGGCCCTCGACCCTGGCGCTGGGCGCGAACACCGATCCCTACCAGCCGATCGAACGGCGGCTGAGGGTCACGCGCTCGATCCTGGAGGTCTTGAGCGCCTTCAACCATCCCGTCGGCATCATCACCAAATCCAACCTGGTGACCCGCGACATCGACCTCTTGGCCCCGATGGCGGAGAAGGGGCTGGCGAAGGTCTGCGTGTCGATCACCACGAAGGACCGGGAGCTCGCCCGGACGATGGAGCCGCGCGCCGCCACACCCTCCCGCCGCTTCGCCGCCGTGCGCGCGCTGACCGAGGCGGGCGTGCCGACGGCGGTGCTGGCCTCCCCGATGATCCCCGGCCTCAACGACCATGAGTTGGAGGCTATCCTGGAGACCGCGGCCGCGGCCGGCGCGATCCAGGCGAACTACATCCTTCTGCGCCTGCCGCTGGAGATAAAGGATCTGTTCGAGGAGTGGCTGCGCGCCCACCGGCCGGACCGCGCCGACCATGTGCTGAGCCTGATGCGGCAGAGCCGGGGCGGCAGGCTCTACGACCCGGCCTTCGGCGTCCGGATGAAGGGTGAGGGCCAGTATGCCGAGCTGCTGGCCTCCCGCTTCAGGCTCGCCTGCCGGAGGCTGGGGCTGAACCGCCGCCGATGGGACATGACGGCGGAATTCTTCTCCGCCCCGGCAAGGAACGGAGATCAGTTGGATCTGTTCTAGTCTCGAAGCCTTCGCCTTTAATTTTGGTAAACTGTTTCGGGCGGATTATCCTTTGATAAGCAACGCCATCGCCCACCCGCCAGGCGGATATGACTTGTCGCAGCTAGCCGATCCAAACGCCCCGACCATTCAGGAAGAACTTGACCGGTTGCGCGCGCGTGTCGCGGAGTTGGAGGCGCTGGCCGCCGAACAAGAGGAACGGACGGTCGCGCTTCAGGCGAGCGAGCAGCTTTACCGGTCGCTGATCGAGAACCTGCGCTCCATCATCTTCTATCGCGGCGCGCCGGACGGCGACGTCCATCTGTTCGGGGCCGACGCGCAGAAGATCGCCGGCACGCTCGCGCCCGACGGCAAGGCGAACCTGGATTGGTGGTACGGCGCCATCCATCCGGAGGATTACGACCGCTACATGGAGCTGGAGAGCCGCCGGAAGGAGACCGGCGAAGGCTTCCTGATCGAATTCCGCTTCATCCACCCGATCTCCGGCCAGCTCGTCTGGGCGCGGGAGCGGGCCTATACGGTCACCTCGCCGACCGGCGAGCGGTTCAATGACGGCTACATCATCGACATCAGCCGGGAGAAAGCGCAGGAGCGGCAATTGACCGAGGCGACCGAGGCGGCAATCCTGGCCAACCGGTCGAAGTCGGAGTTCCTGGCCAATATGAGCCACGAGCTGCGCACGCCGCTCAACGCCATCATCGGCTTCGCGGAGATCATCGTCGCCGAATCCTTCGGGCCGATCGGCGTGGAGCGCTATCGCGAATATATCAGGGACATCCACAACAGCGCCTCCCACCTGCTGAAGCTGATCGAGGACGTGCTGGACGTCTCCAAGGCCGAGGCCGGCAAGGCGGAGCTGCGGGAAACGCTGTGCGACATGGGCGGCATCGTCAATTCCGCGATCCGCATGATCCACGACCGGGCGGAGCGCAAGCGCATCAGGATCGTCAAGGACATCGCCCCCCGCGTCCCCCAGATCCGCGCCGACGAACGAAAGATGCGGCAGATCCTGCTGAACCTGCTGTCGAACGCCGTCAAGTTCACCGGCGAGGGCGGCGCCGTCCGGATCCATGCCGTCGACAGGCCGGATGGCGGCGTGACGATCATCGTCAGCGACACCGGCATCGGCATGGCCCCGGATGACATCCCCCGCGCGCTGGAGCCGTTCGTGCAGATCCATGCCGGCCTCGACCGCTACTATGAGGGCACCGGCCTCGGCCTCCCGCTGACGGCGAAGCTGGTGGAACTTCACGGCGGCACGCTCGACATCGCCAGCACCCCCGGCGCCGGCACCGAAATCCGCGTCAACCTCCCCCCCGACCGCTCCACCCCGCCGCCGGGACCGGGCTGAAGCCCCTCACCCTCCCATCCGCTTCGCGGTCGGGTCCCTCCCTCTCCCACGAGGGGAGAGGGTCAAGTTGTGGTCCAACCCGGATAGATAGGTGACAGTTTAGCCCGGCGACATGGGTGACAGGTCTCAGAGTGGTTGCAGGAGGTGCGGCCATGCCCTGGAGAGAGACCTGTGTGATGGATCAGCGGCTGAGA